>NZ_DANC01000041.1:0-174225 GCF_002499755.1 Methanoculleus sp. UBA291
CGCCCTCAACGAAGACGCCGGTGTCGGAGACTTCGTAGGTCATCAGCTGGCGCTGGCCCATCGGGATGCCGCCGAGGTGGCAGCGTTCGGGGTCGTACATGGAGATGCCGCGGTCCATCTCGATGGCACGGCTTGCCTTCATGAACTCCATCTTACGGGGAGACTGACGGACGCCGTTGAACTTGTAGAACTCGGCGGTCTCGGACTCGACGTCCTGTCCCTGGAACTTCTCCTTGAGTGCCTTCAGGAACAGTTTCTGGGATCTCTCAATCTTTGCCATTGTTATCACTCCTCTTTCGGCATGAAGCCGTATTTCGTCCGCAGAGAGTGGATGCGCTGGACGTATTCGATGTACTCGGTATCTTCACGGTAGGGCGTTCCTACAAGCGAGTGGAAGATCGTCGTGTGGGCCTTGAGCCACTTCTCGTCCATGGGCTTGCCGACGGCAACCGCACGGTCGAGGGGCTCGCCGATCTGGTTCTTGACGTAGCGGACGATGCCGTCCTCACCGAGGATGTCTCTCTGGAGCATATCGAACATCATGCCGTCCTCGGCAAGACGGAGCGAGTGACCGTGCACGGTCGCACCGCGGATGCCGACGCGAGCGGGGTCGAACATCTCGGTCTCGATGAGTTCTTTTGCGTACTTTTCGAGGTCGCGCTCACGGCACTCGACAATCTGACGGCCGGAGAGCGTACCGGGGTCGATACCGCGGAAGCGGTACATCTCGGTGTAGGTCCGCTGGTAAGGCTGGGAGGGGGCGTTGAACATCGAGTCCGCGAACTGGATGTAACGGACCCGATCGCCGGCCTTTGCACCCGCGGTGGGCTTAACGAGCTTGCGCATGGGGCAGTCGGGCTCCTGCTGCTCGGCGAGCGGCGGGTGGGCGCTCGGGTATGCCGATCCGGGAGCGCGGTGGCCGAGGATCAGCACGATGTCCTCATCTGTTACGGAACGAATCTTCTCAAGCTTGTGGTGGGGGTTCATCTGCTTGCGCCGGTTCTCGGCGACAATCGATGTCCCGGGACCATACTGGGGCTTGTATGCCATGTTTCAATTCACCTCAAAGCGATTGATATCTTATCTTTTTCCTGTTTTGAACGAATTTCAGCCATATTTCCGGGTTTTCGGGTCACCGTTCCGGGGGGTCCGCAAGGCCGATGAGCGTCGTATCGGCACGGGGTCCATACTTCGCGTAGTCCACGACCGTCGGAGCAGTCTTCATGATGAACCTGCCCTCCTGGAACCGGTAGGGGAACTCCGTGAAGAAGCCGTCGCAGAGCGACCGGATCTCCCCGATGACAAAAGCAGCCTCGACGGCACAATCCTGCCCTGCGGGAATATGGCGTTCATTCGGATCTCTGCTCGTTCAGGCTCCGTTTGCGATCTGGTTGATCGGCTTGTTGAACACGTCGATCTTACCGTAGGTGTCGGCGAAGATCTTCGAGGTGCTCTCGGGCGAGAACATCTGGGTTCCGGCGTCGAGCGCCATTGCGGCGACCACACACGGGATGGCCACACCGTTGGCGTGGCGGGTCACGACGTGGTTGCCGTTGAAGATACCGGGGCCGCCGCCGCCGTAGATCGAGTGGCTGAAAAACGAGAACCCGACGGCGGTACCCATGACACGGCCGTAGTCGGTGCTCGGAAGACCGGTCTCGTGCTCAAGCAGGTCGTTGAAGTACAGGAGCGTCGAGGAGACCGCCTGGGCGAACCGTCCGGCACCGCAGTTGACGATGGTGGCTGCCATGGTTCCCGCAGCAGCGTAGGCGTTCCAGAGCATGGGGTCCTTCGTGTCGTAGAACTGGAAGTAACCGCCCTTCTTCCCCGGGGCGATGACCCGGTCGTCGATGGCCCGCTCGACCAGGCTCTGGACGACCGTACCGACGGTTCCGGTCTCGCCGTTTGCCTTGACGAAGTCGTAGACCATGTTGTTCGCGTTCAGGCCCTGGTAGGCGTAGGCGAGCAGCTGGGCGCGCTCGAAAGGCCCGACGGCGGACCCCATCTCGAAGATGCCGGCGGTCTCGAGGGTGGATGCGAGTGCCGCGCCCTGCAGGGCGTTCTTGCCGGTCATCATGACGGTGTGGTTGACCGGAATGTTCCGGAGCGCGTAGCCGAGACCTTCGTTGTTCTGGGGGATGTTCAGGATCGACGTAACGAGCGCACCCTGCATGTCCTGGGTGTGCGGGTAGCCGCCCCAGCAGGCTGCCTTGACGGTGGATGCGTTGAAGGCGTCGATGCCGAACTGGTCGACGATCGCGAAGGTGGTCGCGGCTGCGACCGAGGTGATCGCCGCATCGTAGGTGGCCGCGTTGATCAGGCGCTTCGTTGGGACCTCGACAAGCAGGAGCTTGCCGTTGTTGAACTCCAGGATCCGGGTGTCGTCGCCTTCCTCAACCTGGATCATCTCCTTGATCTTGGCGACGATGGCGTCCTTGTTCTCCATGATGGGGAGGTCGAGTTCTCTTCCCTTGATCTTGCCCTTCCCAAGTTTTCCGGTCTTGAGCGCATCCTGGATGCCTGCAAGGTTGACGTTGATCGTTCGCTTGGTCAGGTCGATGATCTTACCTGTGGCCGGGTTAACCAGCGGGCTGATTCTGTCGAGGGTGACGCCGCTCTTGAGCAGCTTCCCGTCATCAGAATAGAGATCGATTGTTTCCGTGTATTTAGCCATAGTATTTCATCCTTTTACCCTTGTTCAATACGTTCCGTTCATGAGAGAGGCCGGGGCAAACGTCTGCTCCGGGTCTCTGAAGGCCGCTACTGCACGTCCCATATGGGACTATAAGAGTAGAAGAGGGATTATAATAAAATTTGCGAATTTAGATAGACTTTTTTCTAAAATATAATACAGATACTCATTATATTTTGAATAGGATAATTTAGAAGTAAGATAAATCTACTCAGATGGTTGAATGCGATACTTAAAAAGAGTTTCCCCGGGTGGCCTGATCAGAGAACCCATCGGGAAATTTCCGAGAGGAGACAACTATTTAATAAGAAAAGAGATAAAAACAATAGTAGTAATTAATATTTTTCTTCCTGAGAACAGGCTAACAGTATATGGCTTTATAGGTTGTACTCAAAGGTATAATAACCCTACCCGCCCCGGCCGGGTTTCGTGGAATCATTGGACATCAACCTTCATTTTTCAGAATCCGGCAGATTGCACCAGAGCACAGAAGAGATACCAATATGATGGGCCCCCGTAATCCAGACACCTCAGGCCGGGCGGCCGTCGGCGTAACTCCCGAGATTCAGTCCATCCAGGGTGAAAAGAGGGACGGACCGGCCCCCGCACCTTCATGCACCCCCTCCGGGCCGACGACGGGGCAACCATCCCCGCACACCGCAGGTTAATCACTATATAAACCAGGTGTCTTCAGGACCACCCTCCGGCGACGCTTTATCTTGTGATATTTTTTTCTAATCAACCCCAAAATACAACGTATTGGGCAAAATATTGCCGAATAGCAGTTTTAAGAGAGAGCAGGTCACCTTTATAAACTTACAAATACGGAATGGTTAAATACATATCATTACAAGTTATGACAAAGCGATCCGTACGGAGCTCTGTACGGGCAGCTTCTATACCCCCAGGTGAGGAGGCCCCCAGCACATCGGACGGTCTTCCGGCGTTCCGGCGACCTGACTGGCAGGCCTCCCCCGTGCAGGGGGGCCCGGTTGCCAGGTATGGATAGCCCGGTAGACCCTCTCGAAACGTGGAGGAGAATCCGGCCGTATCGGGACACCATACCCCAGGCCGATTCACCGGAACTTCAGGAGACCGGCCCCAACCAACAGCAATGAGGCAAAACCATGGCGAACAGGATTACATTGAACATGATCACCCAGCGCTCCATCGAAGAAGGCGTCGCGATGGAAAAGGGCAAAACGACCCCGGAATACTTTGAGGCCTGCTCGATCATCGAGATGCACGACGACGACGTCAAAGCGCTGGGTCTCGTCCCGAACCAGCTTGTACGGGTGACGAGCGAATGCGGAAGCGTAATCGTCAAGGCAGTCAAAGGGCGCCAGTCGCTCTATCCCGGCCTTGCGTTCATACCGCAGGGTGTCTGGGCAAACCAGATTGTTCCTCCCCGGACCCAGGCGACCGGGGAGCCCCAGTACAGCGGTTTTCCCGTGACGGTCGAGCCCGTCACCGGCGAACGACGCAAGAGCGCGCTCGAACTCGTCCAGAGCGCCGTCGGGCTGTGGAAAGGTGATCAGTGATGCCAAAGAAAATTGAAAACGTCGGATGCCCTTACTGCGGCGTCTGCTGCGACGACCTCGTCGTAACCGTATCGGATGACGGAAAGAAGATCCTCGAGGTGGAGAACGCCTGTGCCATCGGCAACCAGATCTTCCACCACGCAACGGAGAGCGAGAGAGTCCGGCTCCCCCGCCTCCGCCAGCCGGACGGCACCTATAAAGAGATCTCTTACGATGAAGCGGTCGATTACGCGGCGAGAGTGCTTTACAACGCGAAGAAGCCCCTGATCTACGGGTTCGGATCGACCAACTGCGAGGGCATGGCCGCTGCGGCCAAAGTCGCCGAGAAGGCGGGAGCCGTGCTCGACAACTGCGCTTCCATCTGCCACGGCAGTTCGTTCCTCGCCATATTCGACAACGGCTACCCGAGCTGCACCCTCGGTGAGACCAAGAACAGGGCGGACGTCATCGTCTACTGGGGCGCGAACCCGGCCCATGCCCATCCGCGGCACATGTCCCGCTACTCGATCTTCCCCCGCGGCTTCTTCACCGGCAAGGGCCACATGAGCCGCAAGATCATCGTCATCGACCCCCGGCACACCGACACCGCCCAGGTGGCGGACATTTACCTCCAGGTGAAGCAGGGACACGACTACGACCTCTTCAACGCGTTCCGCGCAGTCATCCGCGGTCATGAGATCCCCGAAGAGGTCGCCGGGATCAAGCGGGAGCAGATCCTCAAGGTTGCCGATATCATGAAAAAAGCCCGGTTCGGCACCATCTTCTACGGCATGGGGCTCTGCCACTCCGACGGCCGGAACCACAACGTGGACATCGCCATCAGTCTGACCCGCGACCTCAACGACTTCACCAAGTGGACGATCATGGCGATGCGGGGCCACTACAACATCACCGGTCCGGGTGCGGTCTGGTCGTGGCAGTTCGGGTACCCCTACTGTCTCGACCTGACGAAACGGGACATCGCCTACATGAACCCCGGCGAGACGAGTTCCGTCGACCTTGCGATGCGGGATGAGGTTGACGCCTTCTTCAACGTGGGAACCGATGCCGGCGCTCACTTCCCGATTGGGGCGGTCAAACACCTCAGAAAGCACCCCTGGATCACCATCGACCCGAACATCTGCATGGCAAGCGAGATCTCCGACCTCCACATCCCGGTGGGAGTCGTCGGGGTCGAGGTGCCGGGCATCGTCTATCGGATGGACAACGTCCCGATCCAGTACCGCAAGGTCATCGACCCGCCAGAAGGGGTCATCAGCGACGAGGAACTCTTCGAGCGGATTTACAAGAGGCTCGGCGAACTGGAGGCAGAGGAAGCCGCAAAGGGACATGCAAAGGCTGCTCCGGAAGGCGTCCGTGCGGGGGAGTGAACCATGAGCGAACTTTTAATCAAGAACGGGTTCGTCTTTGACCCCCTGCAGGGGATCAAGGGCGACCGGATGGATATCGGCATCAAGGACGGTAAGATCGTCGAGACGAGCGCTCTTAAGAATCCAAAGATAATCGACGCCGCAAGAATGACCGTGATGGCGGGCGGCGTCGATATCCACTCCCACGTGGTCGGGCCGAAGGTGAACATCGGCCGGCTCTTCCGCCCGGAGGATAAACTCTTCAAGAGCCCGCACAAGAAGTGCAGCCGCATGGAGATGGGCTGCTCGGTCCCCTCCACATTCAAGACCGGCTACGACTACGCACGGATGGGTTACGTCTTCGTCAACGAGGCGGCGATGCCCCCGCTCCATTCCCCCCACGTCCACGAAGAGATCCGGGATACCCCGATCATCGACAACTCCGCGATGCCGGTCTTCGGGAACAACTGGTTCACCCTCGAATACCTGAAAAATCACGAGATCGAGAACAACGCCGCATACACCGCCTGGCTCCTCCGGGCCACCCGGGGGTTCGGCATCAAGGTCGTCAACCCCGGCGGCTCCGAAGCCTGGGGATGGGGGCTGAACTGCGAGCACATTCACGACCCGGTCCCGTACTTCGATATCACCCCGGCGGAGATCGTGAAGGGGCTCATCGAGACGAACGAACACCTCGGCCTCCCCCACTCGGTGCACCTGCACTGCAACAACCTCGGAAACCCGGGCAACTACGTCGACACCCTCGAGTCGCTCAGACTCGCCGAGGGTTACACCCCGAAGAACAACTTCGGCCGGGAGCAGGTGATGCATGTCACGCACCTTCAGTTCCACTCCTACGGCGGCGACTCCTGGGGGAACATGGAGTCCAAGGCAAAGGATGTCATGGACTACGTGAACGCCCACGACAACCTCACCGTCGATATGGGCCAGGTGACGCTCGACGAGACCACGACGATGACCGCCGACGGGCCGTTCGAGCACCACCTCACCGAGTTGAACCACCTGAAGTGGGCGAACACCGACGTGGAACTCGAGACCGCCGCAGGCGTCGTGCCCTACATCTACAGCCCGAACATCAAGGTCTGCACCATCCAGTGGGCCGTCGGTCTGGAACTCGCCCTCTATGCCAAAGACATGATGCGAATCTTCCTGACCACCGACCACCCCAACGCCGGGCCGTTCACCCGCTATCCGCGGGTCATTGCCTGGCTGATGAGCAGGGCGGCGCGTGACGAGACGATGAAGACGTTCAAGTGGCTCAACAGGACAATCGAATCCACGTCCATCGACAGTATCGACCGCGAACTCACGCTCTACGAGATCGCACAGATGACCCGGGCCGGGCCGGCACGGGCGCTCGGCATCAGCAACATGTACGGCGGGCTTGCCCCCGGCATGGACGCCGACATCGCCGTCTACCCGCTCAACCCCGAGAATATACCCTCCGACCCGGCTGAGATCGAGAAGGCGTTCTCGCGGTGCGCCTGGCTCGTGAAAGACGGCACCGTTACCGTCCAGGACGGCGAGGTCGTCGCAGAGCCCGCGAAGCGGACCATCTGGGTCGACGTGAAGGTCCCGGAGAACGCGCAGGTGCAGAGAGACATCTACGAGCACTTCCTCAGGCACTACAGCGTGAACCTCGGCAACTACTCGCTCTTTACGGACCATCTCCACAACCCGCGGGTGATCGAGGTAGATACGACGGAATGAGGCGATAAAACATGAAGACAGTAACTCTCACCCTGACCAACCCCCCCGAACTCATTCTCGAGGGGCAGAACATCACTCCGGACAACTTTGCAGGAAAGACCGCCGCCGAGATCGCCGCCCTCGACGTCTGGGAGGGCAAACAGAAGAGCCCGCTCGGGAAGTACTTCACCGTCACAGGCGACGGCGGAGCGACCGCGGCCGAGACAACGATCGTTCTACGCGGCGACTGCACCCGTGTGAAACGGATCGGCCAGCAGATGACTGCCGGCGAGATCGTTATCGAAGGGAACGCCGACATGTACATCGGCGGCTGGATGAAGGGCGGAAAGATCCACGTAAAAGGGAACGTCGACTCGTTCTGCGGCATCGGGATGGAAGGCGGCGAGTTGATCATCGATGGAGACGCTTATCATCACCTTGGCTCATCCCCCCGCGGCGAATGGCGCGGCATGAAAGGCGGTCTGATCCGGGTCGCCGGGAATGTCGGTAACGATACGGCTACGTTCATCAACGGCGGGACGATCATCATCGGCGGCGACGCGGACATCCACGTCTCCACCCACGGCGAAGGCGGCACGGTTATCATCAAGGGCAACGCCAAAGGCCGCGTCGGCGGACAGATGGTGAAAGGCAATATCTACGTCTACGGGACGATAGAAAACCCGCTCCCGGGATTCAAACTGGTCGACGAGATGGAGCAGGAGGTCGACGGTGAGAAGGCCCGCTTTGCCCACTACATCGGAGACCTCGGCGAACGCCACCCGGTCGCAAAAGGCAAGACGGTGTATGCAAATATCTACACCAGAATCTAACTTTTTTTCCGGGCAAATGCCGGGTTCGTTTCGAGCAGGCGATAAGGCAAGATCACCATGATGAGGTCTGCTCTCGTGCGAAAGCCGTTCGCACGGGTTCTGGAGATGATGCGGTCCACTTTTCCGCGGCCGGACCGGACTACCCGGGTCCCGGCGGCCGGGGCGGCCGGACGGATAACGGCAAAGCCCGTTCACTCACCACTGACGGTCCCGGCAACAAACATCGCCGCACGGGACGGCTTTGCTGTCGTGAGCAGCGAGACCCTCGGGGCCGGCGACCGTAACCCGGCCCTGCTCCGAAACCCCTGCCGGGTGAACACCGGCAACGCAATCCCTCCCGGCTACGATGCCGTCGTCATGATCGAGGACATCGTCGGGGAAGAAGGGCGCTGGAGCACCCAGAAGACGGTGCTGCCGGGGGAGCACATTCACCCCGCCGGTGAGGAGATCCGCGAGGGCGAGATGATCCTCCCGGCGGGACACACGATACGCCCCTGCGATATCGGGGCGCTCCTCTCCTACGGCATCACCGAGGTCGATGTAAGAGAGGTAAAAGTCGGCCTCATCCCGACGGGAAGCGAACTGGTCCCGGCGGGTCGGACCCCGGGTCCGGGAGAGGTGATCGAGAGCAACACCGCCGTTGCAGCGGCACTGCTCGGTGAGGCCGGCGCCTCCTGCACCCGCTACGGAATCGTCCGCGACGACCCTGAACTCCTCCGGGAGGCTATCGGGCGGGGCATCCGCGAGAACGACCTGCTCCTGGTCTCCGCAGGGTCATCGGCAGGCACCCGGGACTTCACCGCCGGGGTCATCGGCGACCTCGGCGATGTGCTCGTCCACGGTATTGCGATGAAACCCGGAAAACCGGCGATCGTCGGGCGGATCAAAGGTAAACCGGTCATCGGACTTCCGGGATACCCGATCGCCGCCCAGACGGTCGTACGGGAACTCGCCCTTCCCCTGCTCGCGGCGTGGGGTTTCCGTCCCCGGCCCCCGGAGCGCCTCCGGGTCAGGCTCGCCGGGGCGGTCATGACCGGCCCTGAGACCGACGAGTTCGTCTTTCTCACCGTCATGCCCGCAGGAGAACAGTATGCCGCCACTCCCCTGCCGCGGGGGGCCGGGACGCAGATGACGGCGGTGCGTGCAAACGCCTACCTGCACGTCCCGGCGGGCGCCGGGAACCTCCCGGCGGGTACGGAGGTCGACGTCCTCCTGACCGGGAACCGGACAGGGTGAGCAAAACCCCTCCTTACTCCCCGGTCCTGCAGGCATCCACCAGGGCGCGGACGCGGGCCTCAAGGTCCGGAAGCCGCTCTTCGAACTCGCGTGCGAGGAGGAACGTCCGGACGGCGTCGCCCATCCCCCGGTGAGCGCCGAGAAGGCCCCGGTACTCCCCGGGGATCGGGTACCGGAAGTGTGTCGAGACGACAGCGGACCCGTCGGCGTGAAAGTCGATGAGACGGGCGAGGCGATCGAGAGAGAGGACCTGTTTCATCTCAAAGCGCCGACGGATCTCGCGCTGGAGGTCGACCAGCATACACCCGTCGAGCGAGACGTCTGCAGCCCGGAAAGCCGCCTTCTCCATACTCGCCGCAAAGACGACGATCGCCGGGGCATCTCCGGCCGAGAGGAGAGACTCCATAAAATGCTTAAGGTCTGCGAACGCGGCTCTTGCAGTTGTTTTTGCCGCCGGCACCTCATTATCCGGAGCCCGAAAGGCATGGTCGTAGGGCATCCCGTACTCGCCGCGGTCCATGTTCGCCACGGTCGTCGCGACACCGACGGTCTTGCCGCACGAGTCGGTCACCTTCTTCCAGATCTCGACATCAACGTCGTACCGGAACTGCTCGCCCCTGTAACGAACGCTGTCGTCCCCCGGCCGGTGAACGACCGCACCGATCTCGATCGGCATGATGACCCTTCGACAGGTGCCGTAGACGTAACCGAACTCGATGTCCAGGTAAACGCGCCTGCCTGCCTCGACCGTCGCTGACTGCATTGCGGATAGAGATCTCTATTCCAAGACAACGAAAAGGTTTCCCGGCTTCCCGCCTCCGGCAAAGGTTTATCCTGCAGGAGACAAGCCATTTATAGAGAGAAGCGGCAAGGGCCCCCGCATAAAACAGCCATGAGACTCTCCACCATCTGGAAAAAACTTCGCATCGGCAGCCCCCTCGGGCGGAAACCTCCCGGACGCCCGGGGCCCTCCGGCAACGACCGGAAGGCGGAGATACGGGCGCTCCTCGCCCGCCCCCCGTTCGGGATCACGGACGTCACCGATGCGGCCCTCTCCCTCTACGACCGGGCGCTGACCCACCGGTCGTACGCAAACGGCGCCGAGTACCCGCAAACGACGGCCGACGACAACGAGCGGCTCGAGTTTCTGGGAAACTACGTCCTCGACTTCGTCATCGCCGACCACCTCTACGGCGGGTACGACCTTTCGCCCGGCGAGATGAACCGGAGACTCCAGGTGACGAGGAACACCAAACTCGCCGAGATCGTGCGCCGGCAGGGCCTCGGCATCGACGGCGTCGTCAGGCGACGGGGGCAGGCGCCGACCGACTCCATCGTCGCCGACGCGTTCGAAGCCCTGATCGGCGCCATCTACCTCGATCGCGGCCTCGACGCGGCCCGGGAGGTGGTGCTCGCGATCTTTGAAGGGGAGATCGCGGAGTGCGACGGCCGCCGGAACTACCGGGGGAGGCTCCAGGAGTACGTCGCACGGGAGAACCTCGGCGTTCTCGATTACGCCTACCGTCGGACGGGCCCCGGAAACTGCCCGATCTGGGCCGCCCGGGTATCCGTCGGAAAAACTCTCATCGGTGAGGGGGAGGCGCGGACCAAGCAGGGAGCTGCGATGCTCGCGGCAAAAGAGGCGCTCGGTCGTCTCGGGGAGGAGTGAGATGCAGCCGCCCGTGCGGGATTCGACCGTCGCGGTCGTTCGGTGCGACGGTTACGCCCCGGAGGAGATCGATTCCGCCGTCCGCCGCGCGGTCGACCTCCTCGGCGGCATCGAGAGGTTTGTCGCGCCGAAAGAGCGGGTCCTTCTCAAACCGAACCTCCTGCAGGGACAGGAACCGGAACAGTGCGTCACCACCCACCCGGCAGTCGTCGCCGCCGTCGCCCGGCTCCTCGCCCGGCACGGGTGCCGGGTCGTCATCGGCGACAGCCCGGGGGCCGGGGTCGTCTACAGCGAGGCGAACCTGCGGCGGGCATACGCACGCACCGGCTACGCGGCGGCAGCGGCAAAGACCGGCGCCGCCCTGAACTACGATACCTCTTCGCGGGTCGTTAGGTTCCCGGAGGGGGAGGCGATGAATCAGTTCTCCATCATCACCCCCGCCGTAGAGGCCGACGCAATCGTGGTCGTCTCAAAAGCAAAGACCCACATGTGGACCCGGATGACCGGCGCCGCGAAGAACCTCTTCGGGCTCATCCCGGGGCTCGAGAAGCCGGTCTTCCACTTCCGGTTCCAGAACGAATACGCGTTCGGGAGGATGCTCGTCGATCTCAACGAGTGCATGAAGCCCCGGCTTCAGGTCGTGGACGCGGTGATGGGGATGGAGGGAGACGGCCCCCAGTCGGGGAGCCCGAGGAAGATAGGGGTCATCCTCGCCGGGAGCGACTATTCGGCCGTGGACACCGTCCTCGCCCGGCTCATCGGCATGGACCCGTGCGAGATCGGGAGCATCAGGAGCGCAGCCGCGCGCGGCCTCTTCGACCCCCTCTCCGTCCGGACGGTCGGCGACGACCCGGCGGAGTTTGCGGTCCCGGACTTCCGGAAACCCTCGACCTACACGGGGGGCGGCGCAGGCATCTGGCGGCGCGCGATGCTCGCCGTCGTCCAGCGGTTCGGGAAGATCTATGCTCCCCGGCCCGGTGTGGTCACCCCGGCATGCGTCGGCTGCCGGAAGTGCGGGCGGATCTGCCCGGTGCAGGCGATCACCGTTGCCGAAGGCAAAGCGGCGATCGACCTTTCACGCTGCATCCGGTGCTACTGCTGCCATGAGATGTGCACCGAGCACGCCGTCGTCCTCTCCCGGGGCCTCGCCGGGAAACTCCTCGCCCGCCTCCTCGGGTAACGCGACCGGCCAAAACACTCATGAGGGATGGGAACGAGCAGGAGCCATGCCATGCCCGTTCTGCAACCCGGCCCCGGAAGATATCGTGGCAAAAAACGACCTTTGCTACGCCCGTTACGACATCCACCCGGCCAGCCCCGGCCACCTGCTCATCATACCGTTCCGACACGTGGCGAGTTATTTTGATACGACCGACGAAGAGAAGATGGCGTTTGCCCGGCTCATCGACGACTGCAGGGCGCTCACCGACAGGAAGCGGCATCCCGACGGCTACAACATCGGCGTCAACGTCGGGGCGGCCGCAGGACAGAACATCATGCACGTCCACATCCACTTCATCCCGCGCTACCGGGGAGATGCTCCCGGAGATCACGAAGGAGGCGTGCGGGGCGTGATACCGCACGAGTGAAATTGACGGGAACGACGAAAATCCGGCCCGAAACGCAGCGTCACCGGAGGTACCATTTGGAATGATTAATAATGTAGGTAAGGCATAGTTACCCTACGAGGGACAATAGTTGCAGACGCTGCTCTTCCTAATACTGTTTCCCATCCTCGTCGCATGTCTTTTATTGTTCGTTAAACGAACGGCGTTGCGCTACGCGGTGGTCGCCCTCTCCGCTCTCGTCATCGGTGGGGCGTCGATATACCTGCTTATCCGGTACGCGTTCGAGGGCGCGGTCTACTTTGCCGCGCCTTCGGGAGCGGTCGACCTCGCCATGGTGGTCATCGAGATGGGGCTCGCGCTCTTCATCGTCTACATGGGCGCAAAGTTCAGAAACTATCTGGCAATCTTACTGGCCGTCGTTCAGGCGGCGCTGGTGGTGTACCTTGAGGCAACATTCCCGGAGAACCTTCATGCGGTAAGTAACCTCTTTATCGACCAGTTCTCCATCATTATGGCCCTGATCATAGGGATCATCGGGAGTCTCATAGCCGTCTACGCGGTCGGGTACATGGAGACGTATCACCGGCACCATCCGGAGGTGCGCGACCGGCAGAAGATGTTCTTCTTCGTCATCTTCGTCTTCCTCGCCGCGATGTTCGGCCTCGTCTTCTCCAATAACCTCATGTGGCTCTTCTTCTTCTGGGAGATCACCACCATCAGTTCATTCCTGCTGATCGGTTATTCGGAGACGGGGGAGGCGACGAAGAACGCCTTCCGTGCCCTGGTGATGAACCTCCTCGGCGGGATCGCGTTCGTCGCGGCGCTCGTCTTCCTCGCCATAGCCGCCCCGACGAGCGGAGGCATCGACCTCGCCCGGGTACTTGCTTCCCCCGATTCAGCCGCCGTCCTGATCCCGGCCGTCCTGATCGGGTTTGCCGGCATCACGAAGGCCGCGCTGATGCCTTTCTCCTCATGGCTCCTCGGGGCGATGGTGGCCCCGACCCCGGTCTCGGCCCTGCTCCACTCGAGCACCATGGTCAAGGCCGGCGTCTATATCCTGGTCCGGTTCTCGCCGGTCTATGCCGGAACGTTCGCCGGGTACTCTCTCGGGCTTGTCGGCGGGGTGACCTTCCTCGCCGCATCCGCAATCGCAATCTCGCAGAGCGACGCGAAATCGGTCCTCGCCTACTCGACGATAGCAAACCTCGGGCTGATAGCCGCCTGTGCGGGTGTCGGGACCTACATGCTCGTCTGGGCCGCAATCCTCCTTATCGTCTTCCACGCCGTCGCGAAGGCGCTCCTCTTCCTCGGGACCGGTGCTATCGAGCATCGGACCGGGAGCCGCAACATCGAGGACATGGAGGGCCTGATCGTCCGGATGCCGAAGATGGCGGTGATGATGTTCGTCGGGATCGCCGGGATGTTCCTTGCGCCCTTCGGCATGCTGATCTCCAAGTGGGCGGCGATCGAGGCGTTCGTCCGGGTCCAGGCCCCCTTCGGCCTGATCTTCATCGCCATCCTCGCCTACGGGAGCGCCGTCACCGTCTTCTTCTGGGCGAAGTGGATGGGCAAACTCGTGACGGTCACCCGGAATACGGAGCGGGTCGAGAAAGGGTTCTTCCAGGAGTCCTGGGCCCCCCTCTACATCATCACAGGCCTCGTGATAGCGGCCGTCTTCCTCTTCCCGGTCATATCCTCGACCCTGGTTGAGCCCTACGTCCTCGCCGTCTACGGGGTTACGACGGGTCTTGCACAGGCAAACATCGCCATCATGCTCCTGATGATGGCCCTCTTGCTGATCCTCCCCGTCTCGTTCCACCTCTTCCGGAGGAGCGCAAAACACCTCCCGGCCTACATGGGCGGGAGGCCGGCGACGCCGGACCTGCACTTTGCCGGGTCCCTCGGCCTCTCGCGGGAGGCTCAGACACGGAACTACTACCTCACCGAGTACTTCGGCGAAGCACGGCTCTTCCGCCCCGGAGCGGCGATCTGCATCGCCCTGATACTTGCATCGTGGGTCCTCGCGGGGGCGGCCCTATGAACGGAATTATCAGTGCGGTCCTCTTCCTCATCTTTGCGCCCATCGCAGGCGGCCTCATCGCAGGAATCGATCGAAAGATCACCGCACGGATGCAGGGGAGGGTCGGACCGCCGCTCCTGCAGCCGTTCTACGACGTCGGCAAACTCTTCGAGAAGGAGAACGTCGTCGTCACCATAGCGCAGAACTTCTACGTCCTTGCATACCTGGTCTTCATCGCCGTCTCCGGCGCCCTCTTCTTCGCGGGAGGGGACCTGCTTCTGGTCGTCTTTGCCTTCACGCTCGCCCACGTCTTCCTGGTGCTCGGGGCCTACGCGGTCCACTCCCCCTACAGCCACATCGGAGCCGAGCGGGAGCTGATCCAGTTGATGGCCTACGAACCGATGATCATCCTCGCGGCCGTCGGGCTCTACATGGTCACGAACAGTTTCAACGTCGCCGATATCGCCGCCGCAACCGTGCCGGCGATCCTCTACCTCCCCGGCGTCTTCATCGGCTTTGCGGTCATCCTCACGATCAAACTCCGGAAGTCCCCCTTCGACATCTCGACGTCGCACCACGCGCACCAGGAGATCGTCAAGGGCATCACGACGGAGTTCTCGGGCTCCACGCTCGGCGCGGTCGAGATCGCCCACTGGTACGAGAACGTCTTCCTCCTCGGGTTCATCTACCTCTTCTTTGCCTGGAACCCGGTTATCGGGATCATTGCGGTCGCGGTCACCTACGGAGCGGAGATCTTCATCGACAACGTCACCGCACGGGCGCGGTGGCAGGCGGCCCTGAAGAGCGGGTGGGCAGCGGGGGTTCTCGGTATCGTGAACCTTGCGTTCCTCTCCTATGTGATGACCGGAGGTGTATGGTAATGACATTCCTGAAGCGATCGCCCTGGATCCTTCACTACGATGCGTCCAGCTGCAACGGGTGCGACATCGAGGTGCTGGCATGCCTGACGCCGCTCTACGATGTGGAGCGGTTCGGCATCATCAACACCGGAAACCCGAAGCATGCGGACATCCTGCTGATCACCGGCGGGATCAACGAGTTGAACCGCGCGGTGGTCAGGAACCTCTACGAACAGATGCCGGAGCCGAAGGTCGTCGTTGCGATCGGTGCCTGCGCCGCAACCGGCGGCATATTCCGGGAGTGCTACAACATCACGGGAGGCGTCGACAAAGTTATCCCCGTGGACGTCTACGTTCCGGGATGCGCGGCGAGACCGGAGCAGATCATCGACGGCGTCGTTGCGGCGCTCGGGGTCCTCGAAGAGAAACGGGCGAAGATGACCGGGGCGGCGCAGGAAAAAGAGCGTGCGCGACATGCGGCAGGTGAGAGCACATGAGAGTCAACGAAGAACAGACCACTATCAGCGTCGCGCTGGAGGACCTCACGCGTGAGGTCGAGAGACTCCATGCCGACGGCTACCGCCTCGTCCAGATCGGGTGCACGGACATCGGCGGTTCATACGAGATCAACTACTCGTTCGATAAGGACTACCGGTTCAGAAACCTCCGCCTGACAGTCGGGCCGGAGACGGAGGTCCCGAGCATCTCCGGGACTTACTGGGGAGCGTTCGTCTACGAGAACGAGATGCACGACCTTTTCGGAATCCCGGTCACGGGGATCAACATCGACTTTAAGGGGACGTTCATCAGGTCGGCGGAGAAGTATCCGTTCAGCGTCACGAGAAGGGGAGGCGATCCATGCCGGAACGCATAGTCGTGCCGTTCGGGCCGCAGCACCCGGTGCTGCCGGAACCGATCCACCTCGACCTCGTCCTCGAGGACGAGACGGTGGTGGAGGCGGTCCCGTCCATCGGCTATATCCATCGCGGACTCGAACAACTCGTGCAGAAACGCGAATTTCCCGAGTATGTCTACGTGGCCGAGCGGATCTGCGGGATCTGCAGTTTCATGCACGCGCTCTGCTACTGTCAGGGGGTCGAGCACATTATGGGGATCGAGGTCCCGGACCGGGCGCGGTACCTCCGGACGATCTGGTCGGAGTGCTCGCGTCTCCACTCTCACCTCCTCTGGCTCGGGCTCTTTGCCGACGCTATGGGCTTTGAGAACCTCTTCATGCGGTCCTGGCAACTCCGGGAGAGCGTGCTCGATGTGCTCGAGGACACCACCGGCGGCCGGGTCATCCAGGGCACCTGCAAGATCGGCGGGGTCAGGCGCGACATCGAACCGGAGAAACTCGGTGAGATGCACCGCGCACTCGACTCCTTCGAGGAGAAGTGCCGGGACCTCACCGACGTCTTCTTAAACGACGAGACGGTGAAGTACCGCCTTCGGGGGCTCGGTGTCGTCGGAAAGGACGCGGCTTACGCCCTCGGGGCCGTCGGCCCGACCGTGAGAGCAAGCGGGGTCAGGGTAGACCTCCGGGAGACCGGCTATGCGGCGTACGGCGACCTCGATTTCAGGCCGGTCGTCGAGACCACCGGGGATTGCTACGCCCGGTGCGCCGTCCGGGCCGGGGAACTCTTCACCTCCATCGACCTCATCCGGCAGGCGATCGACGCCATGCCCGACGGCCCGCTCGACGTGAAGGTGAAGGGGATGCCGGACGGCGAGTACTTCTCCCGCGTGGAGCAGCCGCGGGGCGAGGTCGTCCACTACCTGCGGGGCAACGGCACCAAGCACCTTGTCCGGTCCCGGATCAGGACGCCGACGCTCGCGAACATTCCGATGCTCGTGAAGATGCTCCCCGGCGCCCAGCTCGCCGATGTCCCGGTCGTGGTCCTCTCGATCGACCCCTGCATCAGCTGCACGGAGAGGTGAAAGCGATATGGGATTATTCGAGATGACAAAGACCGTCCTCCGGAACCTTGCGGGAGGGCCCGCCACCCGGCGGTACCCGGCCGTCCCGGCGCGGACGAGCCCCCTCACCCGGGGGCACGTGGTCTTCAACCCGGCCGCCTGCCGCTCGTGCGGCCTCTGCTCGCGACGGTGCCCGTGCGAGGCGATCCGTATCGAGAAAGAGGCGAAGATCTGGGAGATCGACCGCCTGCGGTGCGCCGCCTGCGGCGACTGTGTCGAGGGCTGCCCGTTCGGGGGCCTTACGATGGAGCAGACCTACCTCCCGCCGGTGGTGGAGCACACGGTGGAGCGCCACACCATCACCTACGTGAAACCCGAAAAGCCCGCGAAAAAGCCGGCTGATGAGAGCGCCGGCGCGTGAGGGGGCTGAAACCACCACCCCCGGCGAGACCTTTTTTCCCGACGTCTATTATTAGGTAGCTTACGCGAAGCCGCGAAGGAGAGTTGCTATCGGTCTTCGCGGCTCGCACTTCGCGTGAGACCCGCATGCACGAGAAGACCCCACCTCACTTCCTCACCAGCGGGTAGATCATGTGGATGATGTCGTAGACGCTGCTCGGGTAGGCCCACGGTATCGCGTCCAGCGCAAGGTCGTCCACCGTCAGGTCGTGCCGGATCGCGAGGGCAAAGACGTTGATAACCTCCTCGACGTGGGGCCCGATGAGGTGGGCGCCGAGGACCCGGCGGGAGTCCCCGTCGACCAGGAGTTTGTAACCGACGTGCTTCTCGCCGATGCTTCGGTTCGTGAAGCGACCCGAGAGGTCGCCGGCGTTGACGATGCAGGGTATTCCCTTCTCCTTCGCCGCCGCTTCCGTAAGCCCGACGGATGCGGCGGGCGGCGTCGTGAAGACGACGCTCGGGACGACGGAGTAGTCCGCGGTCCGCACATTGCCGTGCAGGATGTTGTCGACGACGATATGGGCGTCCCTCACCGCCACCGGCGTCAGCTGCGGACTTGCTCTGTTCGCGTCCCCGGCCACGTAAACGGCGGGATTCGAAACGCTCTGGAGATATTCGTTGACCGCGATCCCCCGCCGGTCGGTCTCGACGTTCCCCGCCGCAAGGTCGAGACCTTCGATAGCCGGGACCCGGCCGGCACCGTGGACGACCAGATCGGCGTCGAAGACCTTCTCCTCGCCCGTCCGCCCGGCCCGCACCCGGAGACCGGCGGCGGTCCTCTCGACCGATACGAGCGGCATATGCACCTGCACGTCGATCCCGATCTCCTTTGAAGCCAGCACCAGCCGGTCGACGATATCGGGGTCGAACCCCGTGAGCACCCGACCGTCCCGCTGAAGGATGGTCGTCGCCGATCCGGCCCTTGCGGCCACGTGGGCGAACTCAAACGAGATGTAACCTCCGCCGACGAAGACGATCCGCCCGGGAAGCGCTTCAAGATAGAAGAAGTCGTCGCTCGGGGTCACGAGGTCCGCACCGGGGACGTCCAGGGGGCGGGGGTGCGCACCGGCGGCGATCGCGATGTACCTGGCCGTGAGGGTGTCGCCGCCGACCGCGACCCGGTTCTCCCCGGCAAACCGGGCGGAACCGTGATAGGTATGAATCCCCGCCCTCCGGAAACTCTCCTCCTTCCGCCGGGGGACCGGGTCGGTGAACGTGCGCTCGAACGCGACCAGCTGCGGCCAGTCGATCGAGACTTCGCCGGGGACCCCGCGCCCCGAGAGGTCGCGGATGCGCGCCACCGCCGCGGCGGCACCGGCAAGCACCCTCTTCGGGACGCAGCCCCGCAGGGCGCACGTCCCCCCGTAGTCCCGGCTATCGGTGATCGCGACCCGCATCCCGGCGGCCCGGCAGTGCCAGGCGATGTCGGAACCGGCGACCCCGGTCCCGATAACGAGAAGATCGTACTCCCGCTCCATAGTAAGTCTCCGGTCGCCACGGAGCGCTATAAAGGTTTACCCGGACGGGGAGGAGAGAGACGGCCGCTCACCCGTATATCGCAGAGGTGACCCGGTTGGGCTCAAAGAGACCGCGGTGGAAGACCCGGACTTCGACCCCGGCACCCTTGCGGAAGTCCCGCATCAGGAGGTCGTAGGTCCTCCGGACGTAGCGCAGCCCTTCGCAGGCAAAGAGGTCGCGGAGAGCCTGCCGGAACCGTATCTCCTGGTCGAGGAACGCCGCTTCGTAGGCGCGGGTCTCGCGGGCGATCCGGGCGCACTCGGCGTCCTCGATCGGGGTGTTGTAGCACCCGTGCTCGTTCAGACCGCTGATCTGCCGCCAGTCGACCCGGCCTTCTTCGTCCGCCTCCCGGTGGAGCATGTAGGGGTAGACCCGGCAGATGGCGAACCGCCGGTCGTAGACGGTGCACCTGCCGTCCTCAAGGAAGACGCAGGAGCCGTCCGGGTCTGTCCGGAGGGCGTAGCCCGAGACGTAGAACCTCCCCTGCTGGTCGCAGGCCTCGAAACCCGGCGCCGGGATGAGAGCGTCCGGCCGAAACGAACGGACGTTGTCGACGTCATCCTCCAGCAGGAAGACGTGGCCGTTGAATTCCCGGGTGCAGCACCGGCCGCAACGGTCGCAGGAGAACCCCACGTCCCGGATGATCGCGATGAACTCCTCTTCCGGGAACCGGAGAAGCCTCTCGCGCTCCGCCTCAAGGGCAGCGATCTGTTCGTCGAGCGTAAACGTAACCGGCAGCCTCCGCCAAGGTGCCCGACAGGAATCCGGACACCGGTACCTTTAGTGTGGACGGGGTGGGGGATATGCTCTTCGGCCCGCGGGCAAAACCCCTCGACGGTGCCCGGGGGAGGAGGTCCGGGGAAAGACTTCGAAAATATTCGGAGGCTACACAAGACTGATACATCAGGGCGTATATCTTCCTTCATCGGAAGGTGAGCGGATGTCAACTACCCCACCCTTAAGGGTGGGGCTTGCCTTCCTAAGAGGTTTCTGGGGTGGTTGACGGCACCCCACTGTCCCGAAGGGCAGTAAAGCGGTTCCGAATGTTGATCGCGGCATTGATGTCGCTGTGATCGGTGTGACCACAGTGCGGGCAGGAGAAGGAATGACGAGAACGGCTTCCAAGCAACCCACAGCGAGAGCATATCTGAGAGGTGTACGCAGGATCGACTCCGTCGATGATGCCTTTTCCGGCTACTTTGTAGGTAGCGAAGGCTCGGATCATGCCTCTGGGCCATACCGAGAGACGGTGGTTCAGGGCTTTGGAACGTTTCTTAGACGTCTTTCTCTCATGCGAGAACGAGAGGTCTTCGAAGACGAG
Organism: Methanoculleus sp. UBA291; assembly: GCF_002499755.1. NCBI lineage: Archaea > Methanobacteriati > Methanobacteriota > Methanomicrobia > Methanomicrobiales > Methanomicrobiaceae > Methanoculleus > Methanoculleus sp. UBA291. The sequence continues at coordinate 20,694 of NZ_DANC01000041.1, forward strand.
CACGCAGTTCTGCGGAGCCCATTCGATAAGCTGTTTGGATGCGCAATGACAGAAGTCCCGGGTTCGCCGCGATCTCTTGAGCGACAGCCGTTTGAGGGCACGAACAACACTTCTCGTGTTTGTTCCCTCTGCCTTCTTCGTTTCAAGTTTGACCTGAAGCCGGGAAGTGGTCTTGCGCGTTCTGATGTTGAGCACTTTTCGGTGCAACCCCGTGATGAACAGAGTTCTTCCATCGGCGTCTACCGCAACAACGGCGTTGGTCTCGTTGAGATCGACGCCTACCGGGACGACTCCCGGCATGTCTGGAACTTCCAGCGTCACCGCGACGTGACCGATGAGACGATCGCCGCGAACGGTAACGACAACGCTGTCGGTCTCTACAGCCGACGCGAGAGTTTCCCGGAACACTTCCGGCACGGAGTAGCTAAGATGCTTTCTACCGGCAACCGTCCATATCGACAGAGTTCCGTCCTTCCGGAAGGATGCGTCTCGCCCTCTCTTCCCGATGAGAAAGAGAGCGTGTGGAGTCTTCCAGTGAAACGGGCGATGGATCGGGTGCCCGTGTTTTCGAGCCGCCACGTATGCCCCGGCGGTGAGCCGGATGGCAGTACAGGTAAGTTGACTCGAAACGGCGCCTTTTGTCGTCGCGTAGACGGCCCTGTGCAGACGAAGAGCATTGAGAGGCGTTCCGGAATTGTATGCAGTTGGGGAAATCCGATTGCAGACTTCCGTGAACGCATCAAGCGTTTCCCGGAGGTCGCGATCAGGTTCGATAACCATCTGCACCGTCTTCTGGACAAGCATCTCTATAACATTATCACTAAGAGGACAAGTATGTATTCATTTAGTGGGGGTGAAACGCGCAACTCCTCCCCACCCTGAGGGGTGGGGTCCTCTTGCGCGAAGAGATGGAGAACTGGAAACCGGCGGCAGTGGTCGTCCTCGGCTGCCTCGTGGTCACCGCGATCATCGGGACCGTCCTCGCATCGGAGGACGCCGGTGCGGAGGCCTACGGCGACTTACGGAAATTTGCGTCGAAAGAGGAGATCGAGGCGTTCTTAAAGGAGCACGCACAGGGGGGGTGGAACGACGGCGGCGGCGACCGGACCACCGGGGGCATCGCGCCTGAGGCCGGATATGCACCGGCTCCGGCAACGACGGCCGCCCCGACATCGCAAGCAGCCCGTGACTACTCCACCACGAACGTGCAGGTAGCGGGCGTGGATGAGGCAGACTTCCTGAAGAACGACGGGAGGTACATCTACATCATCTCGGGCGAGACGCTCGCGATTGTTGAGGCGTTCCCGGCAAAGGACGCGAAGATCGTCTCCGAGACCCGGATCAACGGGACCCCGAAGGCGCTCTTCCTTGCCAAAGACCGCCTGGTGGTCTTCGCCACCAGAGCGGAGCGGGAGATGACCACCGTCGACGGGAGCGTAGCGCCGGTCCCGGTCTGGCGGACGGTGACGCACGCATACGTCCACGATGTCGGCGACCGGGCTGACCCGGAGGTAGTCCGGGACGTGACCTTCACCGGCGACTACTACGACGCCCGGATGGTCGGGGACTACGTCTACGCCATCACGCGGGAGTCTCCGGTCTGGGTCCGGGACGAGATCGTCCTTCCCGGGGTGAGAGAGGGCGACGCGGCGCCCATCCGGCCTGACGTCTACCGTCCGGGAAGCCCGCTGCAGAACTACGTCTTCTACACTGCAGGCGCATTCTCCGTCCAGAACGATACGGGCGCACTCGACGCCGAGACCTTCCTCCTCGGCTACGACACCACCCTCTTTGCATCGCAGGAGAACCTCTATATCGGCTACCAGAGCACGGGGCCGGAGATCTCCGGGAGGCCGGCGGACACCGGCGGCGCCCGGGGCCGGACGATCATTCACCGGTTCGCAATCGAGCAGGGAGCGATCGACTACCGGGCGATGGGAGAGGTTCCCGGCCACCTCCTGAACCAGTTCTCGCTCGACGAATACGGGGAGAACCTCCGGGTGGCGACGACCGTCGAGGAGTGGACGCGGGAGGGGTCGCTCCAGTACAACAACGTCTACGTCCTCGACCCCGCGATGAAGACCATCGGGACGCTCGAGCACATCGCGCCGGACGAGCGGATCTACGCCGCCCGGTTCGCCGGCGACCGGCTCTACCTGGTGACGTTCAAGCGGGTCGACCCCCTCTTCGTCATCGATTTTTCGGACCCGAAACATCCGGGCATCCTCGGGAAACTCAAGATCCCCGGCTACTCCGACTACCTCCACCCCTACGGCGCCGACCACGTCATCGGTGTCGGGAAGGAGACGAACGAGAACGAGTGGGGCGGCGTCTCGGTGGCAGGACTCAAGATCGCTCTCTTCGACGTCTCGGACGTGAACAACCCGGTCCAGGTCGACAGCGTCGTGATCGGGGAGGCCGGGACCGACTCTGCTGCGCTCCGCGACCACAAGGCCTTCCTCTTCTCGGAGGATAGGGCCCTCCTCGTCATCCCGGTGAGCGAGATAAAGATGGTCGAGAACCCCGGATCGAAGTACCCCGGCTCCTACGGCACCATGACCTGGCAGGGGGCCTATGTCTACCGGGTGAGCCCGGAGGAGGGGCTCACTCTCGCGGGCACGGTCGCCCACCGGGAGAAGGGGCCATCCTACGCCTGGAACACACCGGATGCGGTGCAGCGGTCGCTCTTCATGGACGACACCCTCTACACGGTATCACAGAGGAGCATCATCATGACCGATCTTGCCGACTTCAGCCGGGTAAGTGAGGTCTTCCTCCCCTACCGGGAGGAGGCCTACCCGAACCCCGTCTGGTGACGGTGGGCGCGGTATCCCCCGACCGCTTTGAAGACCTCCATCACGACGACGACCAGAGAGGCGAGGGCGAGCAGCGAAAGCCACTCGACCAGCGAAACGGGCTGCAGATGGAGCACCTCCTGAAGGAAGGGAACGTAGAGCGCGGCGATATGCACGCCCTGCGCGGCGATGACGCCGGCAATCAGGAAGTAGTTGCGGCTCACAGGGACGCGGAAAGCCGACCGGTGCTCCGACCGGCAGTTGAAGACGTGGAAGTTCTCAAGGAGCACCATCAGCAGGACGACCAGGTTCCTGGCTGCGAACTCGCCCCACCCGTTTCCAAGGAGCCAGTACCAGGCGCCGATTGCAATCACCGCGATGACCGTGCCGGAGAGGAGGGTCTCCTGGATCATCAGCCTGTCAAAGACCCCCTCCTCCGGCCTTCGCGGCGGCCGGTTCATGACGCCGGGCTCGCCTCCCTCGAACGCCAGCGCCACTCCCTGGATGCCGTTCGTCACCAGGTTCAGCCAGAGGAGCTGGACGGCGACGAGGGGCAGCGGCAGACCCAGGATGAGGGCGAGCATGAAGAGGAGGACCTCCGCAAACCCGGTCGAGACCAGGAGGTAGACGACCTTCCGGACGTTGTCGTAGGCATGCCGGCCCTCCTCGATCCCGGCGACGATCGAGGCGAAGTCGTCGTCGGTGACGATCAGCGACGCCGTATCCTTGGCGACGTCGGTCCCGGAGCCCATCGCCACTCCGATATTCGCGCTACGGAGCGCCGGGGCGTCGTTGACGCCGTCCCCGGTGACCGCGACGAACGCTCCGCTCTCCCGGTAGGCCTCGACGATCCGGAGTTTCTGCAGCGGCGTCACCCGGGCAAAGACCCGGCCCCGCTCCACCCGGTCGATGAACTCTGGCAATGTCGGCGGATCGATCTCGTCCAGGTCCGCGCCGGTGACGACTTCAGCGGGGGATTCTGCGATCTCCAGTTCCCGTGCGATGGCGAGAGCCGTTGCGGGGTGGTCGCCGGTCACCATCACCACGTCGACCCCGGCACGGCGGCAACGGCGCACGGCATCGGGGACGTCGGGCCGGATGGGGTCGATGAACCCGACCAGGCCGAGAAGTTCGAGGGGAGGCATCCCGGGTTCCTCAGGGGAGAAATCGCCCTCCGCCTCTCCCCGGGCCACGGCAAGCACCCGGTATCCCCGGGAGGAGAGGTCCTCGAGGTCTCGTAGTATGCGGTCCCGGTCGAGGAGCATGTTCCATTCCTGCTCCCCGGCCATGGTGCGGCAGAAGGGGAGAACCGTCTCGACGGCGCCCTTGACCGCCACCCGGACCGACCCGTCCTCCCGGTACCAGACGGCGGCATACCGCTGCTCGGACTCGAAGGGGATATCGGCGACGGAGGTCACGCTCTCGCGGATACCGGCGGGATCGAGCCCCAGTTTGTAGGTGAGCGCGAGAAACGCCACGTCTATCGCGTCGCCCCGGTGCTTCCAGGCCCCCTCGTCGGTCCGCTCCAGGGCGGCTTCGTTGCTGATCGTCGCAGCCCGGGCAAGGTGCTCCAGGCGGCGGAGGGCGGACCCGGATACCAGGGCGCCGTTCCCGTCGAAGACCTTGCCCTCGCCCGCATACCCTGCCCCGGTGACGGAAAACTCCTCGCCCGAGGGCAGGGCGACGACCCGGGCGGTCTGCTGGTTCACGGTGAGGGTTCCGGTCTTGTCGCTCGCGATCAGGGTGCAACTCCCGAGGCTCTCCACGGCGGCCAGGAACCGGACGACGACGTGCCGCCCGGCCATCCGCGACGTCGCAATCGAGAGGGCCACGGTCAGTGCGACCGGCAGGCCCTCGGGGATCGCCGAGACGGCAAGGGCGATGGCGAGGAAGAAGACCTCGATGGGGGGCATCCCCTGGCCGAGGACGATGATCGCGAGCAGTCCGGTGGCGGCGAGGACGGCGATGCTGATCTTCCGCGAGAAGTCCTCCATGCGGATGACGAGCGGGGGTTTGCCCGTTCCGGACGCCATGACCGTCTCGGCGATCTGCCCGATCTCGGTCTGGCGGCCGGTCGCGACCACGATCCCCGTGCTGCGGCCGCTCATCACGGTGCTGCCGGCATACAGCATGTTCAGGCGGTCGCCGGGGGGCAGGGACGCGTCGACGGGGTCGGGGTTCTTCCCGACGGCGTGGGATTCTCCGGTCAGGAGCGATTCGTCGACGGTAAGAGTCCGTGCCGTGAGAATGCGGATATCGGCGGGGATGCGGTCGCCAGATTCCAGGGCGACCCGGTCGCCGGGGACCAGGTCTTCGGCCGGGACGGCCGCAGGATGGCCGTCCCGCCACACCCGTGCGGAGGACGTGAGCATCTGCTGCAGGGCCGTTGCGCTCCGCTCCGCCTTCACCTCCTGAAAAGCCCCGATGACGGCGTTGATCAGGATGACGATGAAGATGAAGACCGCGTCGGTGAGATCGGAGAAGAGAACGGATATGATCCCCGCTGCAAGGAGAACGTAGATGAGCGGGCTCATGAACTGGCGGAGGAATACCTCGACCACGGTCGGAGGCCGCTTCTGCGGGAGGGCGTTCTCCCCGAAGATCTCCCGTCTCCGGGAGACCTCGTCGCCCGAAAGGCCCCCGTCCGGGACCGTGAGCCGTTCGACTACATCGTCTGCCGAAAGGGCGTGCCATGCCGCCGCCCGGGAACTCCCGGGAAAGAGCGGGGTCTTTTCCATCGCCGTATCGTCATTTCGCGCGCCGGAGGAGCGCAAGACAGGGTGGGTGGTGTCGTGAGGAGGGAAAAATGTATCGTCGTCGGGCCGCCGGGTTCAAGAGGGAAGGCTCCGCCCTGTCACGGTCCGGCGTGGATCATCGTCAGCATCATCTTGAACCGGGTGACGGCGTGGACCGCGTGAGGTATCGTCGCCGGCATGATGATCAGGTCGCCCGCCTTCACGTGGTACTCCGTAGCCGCGATGGTGACGAGGGCTTCCCCGTCGAGGGCCTGGAGGACGGCGTCGTAGGGCGCGGTGTGCTCCGAGAGGCCTTCGCCCGCGTCGAAGGCGAAGACGGTGATGGTGCCGGATTTTGTGTAGATGAGCATCCGGCTGACGATCGAGCCCGGCTGGTAGATGACGAGGTCGCGGGGGTCGATTACCCGTTCGGTGAGATTCTCTTTTTCCTCTTCAGTCATATGACCCGGTTTCTCCTGCGGGGTCTTCTGCTTTGCGCTTCCGGCGACGAACAGGCACACGGGATCTCAACCCTCAAAGGTATGTTCGGGGAGAGCCTGCCTGACCCGACTGCTGCCCGATCCCCGGTGAGAAGAATATTATAACGAGTGGGTGAACTGTTAATGAGGTTGTCCCAAAACACCTCACCCTCCCCCGCGTGGCGATGCCCAGAGGGAAGCCGTGTCAGCAGCTTGACGCCAAAGATCACTCAATTTTTCGCGGGGATGTGTCAGAATACTCTGAATTATATGAATCTTCAGCCGCTGGACACTTTTGGGATGACTTCAATGATTGAAGGTGCTACAATGACACGGGTGCGGCTGACAGTTCTTATCCGGGAAGAGGAGGGAGTATACGTTTCCAAGTGCCAGGAGCTCGAGGTTGCCAGTTGTGGCGATACACCGGAGGAAGCACTGGATAACATTCGCGAAGCGATCGAACTCTACCTCGAGAACGCAAGAGAACTGGGGATACTGAAGGACATTGAGCCGATCCTGACATCGCGGCATAAGTTCACCTCGGTCATTGAGGTCGAGGCATGACGAAGTTACCTCTGGTTTCTTCCGACGACTAAAGAATCTGAGAAAAATTGGGTTCGATTACGCTCCTCATCGAGGAAAGGGAAGCCATGTGGCCCTCTGTGAACTACCCCGCGCTCTCGGGCGCGGCTTCCTGCTTCATTCCTCCTCCATTGAGGCAGGTCCACAGGCTCAACGGCGCGTTCCGCGCCTGATACCAGGTTGCTTGGTTATCGCAACACAGATAGAGCATTATTGGATGGATTGATAGAAGAATGTATCGTATCGAAATTGATTACAGGAAGGGCGGTTCCGCTTCACGGAAGATGCTCCGCATCTTCCTGACAGGCACAACCCTTTGGGTTGTGCCGTGCCATCCCCACCCCGAAGGGTGGGGTCTTCCCGCTCCACCCCCTTCACCCCCGCAAGATCAATAAAACCGGAGAAGATGGAGTTAAACTACTTGTCGTCATTCCCCGGCGCGACCCCATTCCCCGCGGGACGCTCCTCTCTATTCTGAAACAGGCCCGCCTTACAAAGGAAGAATTTCTTGATCTGTGAGGGGCCAGCTATCGCGGCGAGGAATTACCCCGAAACGCCGATGAGGCCATATCAGCAACAGGCTCGACTGATGAGTTCGGTCTCGGGACGGTCAGAGGAAAAATCCTGAACGGATACAGTAATTTTAAATACATAGTTTCCAAAATAGGCTTGTTATAAGATCATATTATTTGAATAATCGCGCGCTGATACTCATGAGTGAAATTTACATTCTGGCCTCTGTCCCCGAACAGGGAAAGACCACCACGGCGATCCTTCTCTCCCGCTACTTCGAGAAAAAGGGGAAAAAAGTTGCATGCCTGCAAGCTGAAAAAGGGCTCTTTGATGTGCATACCTACCTTCAGGAAGATCGTTATCACTATTCCATCCCGCTTGAAGCGGCGAAGAGCCGAAAATCCTTTGAAGAGTGGCTCACGGTGGGCTATGATGTCTATATCTTCGAGGTATCCTTCCCGTATTCCCCGCCGGGGTCGGCGTTTATCGATCTCTTCGAGAACGTAAACGAACTCGTTTCCTATGATCTCAGGGACCGCTGGGAGGAGTATCGCCGCCAGCGGGTCACCGAACACTGGGAGCTGCCGTCGGATTCCAACAGTCATCTTACATTTTTCTTGGACCTGTTCAACGACAGAAACGTCCGGAAGGTCTTTACCAAAACGAGGGGGAAGATTGACGGCCCCTCGGTCGATGACCGGTTCAACCTTGTCAATCCCGGCGATTTTGTTTGCGACAGCATCAATCCCCGCTATTCCTTCCCGAAAAGTGGGAAAAAAGCAATAGCGGTCGGGGCGTTTCCTGCCGAGTACCGGGACATCTATGCCGATCTGAAATGGTACGGGTTCGACTATGCTGAATTTATGAAGCGGTTCAGAAAAGAGGATTATGACCTCGCTATCATCGGCGCATGTATGAACCAGAACCTTAAGTTCCGTGACAGACCGGTGGAACCTGATATCATCTGCTATCAGCCGTCTGTATACCGTAGGGGGATTATCCATGGTCATAGCGGAGTCAAGAAACACAGGCAGGTGACGGATGATCTCATGGAAGTTCACGGGACAATAAAGAACGAACCGGTCGGAACGCCTGTGGGGAAGGAAGGCGGCGTATTCGCCGGCCACAATAACAGGTACTGGATTTACAGGATGCACCCTGATTTTGATCTGATTAAAAAGGAGGGGAACATCCTCTTCTGCAACGGCTGGGTGCTCCCGCAGTACCTGATCCGCGACGGATTTCTGGAGGTGGGGTGAATGGGAAGCCTCCCGCCGAGCCCTCCGGTGGTGACTCTGGTCGAGCCGGAAGACCCGGATGTCGGCGATCCCGTCGGGGCGGCACGGACGTTCACGGCATCATGTGACCAGTCGGCGACGATGAAAGTGTATCTCGACGGCAGCCTCGTGCATACGAGCGATCCGGACGTCCAGCAGGTGTCTCACACCTTCCCGAGCGCTCCGCGGGGAGAGCATATGGTCCGGGTGACCGCAACGAACGAGAACGGGACCGGGGAGAACTACTGGACCTGGAACGTGCTCTCGACGCCACCCGTGGTGAGGAGGGTGAACCCTGCGGAGCAGGACGTTACCGATACGTTTGGTTCAAGGCGAACCTTCAGTACATTCATCGATCAAATGGCACTCATCTGTATCTCCATTGATGGCTTTGTGATGTACACTAGTGATCATGACGAACAGGCCGCATCCATTGCATCGAATAAAACGTCGATAGGTGACTATACGGTAGAAGTAAAGGCAGAAAATTCAAACGGTGTTGGATATAACCACTGGAATTGGCATATCCGAGCATCAGATGCGCCAGTATTGATACGTGAAAACCCCACTGAACTCGATGTCTTTGATCCTGCCTTCTCAAGAAGAGATTTCGAAGTGAGCTGCAATCAACCTGCATGGATTATTTTTCGTGTTGATGACAGAATGTATTCTAAAACCTTTTCTATAGACCCGGGTCGAAGAGTGAAGTGCACAATAAAAGGTCTTCCAATGGGGGATTACCGGATTAATGTATCCGCCATTAATTTCAACGGGAACGATCAAAAACATTGGGACTGGCACTTAGGTTCAATACAACCATGTGAGGATGGAGCCGAGCGCTGTGTGGGCCATACACTATGTAGATGCATTGATGGAAACTGGAGAATCGTCGCGGCAAATTCGAAAACGTGTGGATACCAACAACCCTTAAAAGTAAATAAGTACCCCCATACAATTAATACTAAGTGTTTGCCCTTCCTTCCGGATTATGAAGTATATTTTAACTCAACCGAAGAGCCTGCAGTTATTGAGACTAGCGATTTCAAAACATGGGATATCGCTGGTAAAATGGAGATCACAGCAATTCACCGAGAGTACATGGGTGCCAGAGAGATAGGGCATATATATTACGAAAATATGTTTTGGGTTGGAAATCCCGATCTGCCAACCATACCAACAAATGGTGAGATTGTTGTTGCAAGTCTTTCAGAAGTGAATTCCGATCATGTGAAAAAAGAAGATCTACAGGATCTAGTTGAGATTAAAAAAATCGACGTTACCCCAGTATCATTAAAAGATGACTTCAAAAGAAAAAGATCAAGTTCTGATTACTGTAGTATATTAAACTCAACGGGCATTCATCCCGACTCAATTGGATATATGGTCAAGATAGATATCGAAGTTTATGAATTCAAGTTAGAAAGTTATCGGGATGACACATACACCCTGTCTCTTCCCCTAGATTATAGATTTAGAGTCAGCAACGATCGTCAAAAAGTAAATGCTTTTACATATCATTGGGGATACCCCGCGGGGGGAAGTGAAATTGCGGGTGCTGTTGCCCATCTATATGACGTTATGTCCTTAATACCTGAGGGAGGTCGAGTCCCTCGAGTTACGAGACCGGGTAGACTGGTTGATGGCCTGCAACCCTACGAGATTCTACTAAAATCTTCCGACTTTGCACTTGTGCAAGATAGATTGAGCGATGAATCTCACTTCACCGCGGCAGGTAAAATTAATTGGGACCCTATCTGGGGACCCTGTCAGGAGGAATAGCGCCTCATGCAATTTGTATTCATTCAAAAGGCATTGAGAAGAATTTTCCTGCTATTTTTATCGCCCACACAGATCACAGCAATAGTTCAGGATGAAAGCCTGATAGAGGCGATCCTTTACTGGTTAATCATCGGATTTTTTGCATTCGGAATCTTCATCTTTGGTGTCTGTCGTTTACTATATCTTGATGGAGCAAATGCGTGTCAGATAGGATTCGTTTTTCGCATATTTTTCTCTTCTCACCTTGGATTTCTGGTGGGTTCTGCCGCACTTTCAGTGATCTTCTACGGACTGAGCAGAGCGTTGGGCACAAGCCTGGGCTTGGAAGAATCGATAAAAATTTCCTGCACCGCCCATCTGGCCCTTGTCATCCCGCTGTATGTGGGATTAACTACTGCATCCTTTATTACATACATCACGGGATGGCTATCTCCCGAGGCCATGGGCTTTACGTTGCTTTTTCTGCTATATGGAATCATATGGTCGGGTTTTGTCGCGTCGTGCCTGGTACGGAGTTACTCGAAACGGAGCATGCTCTTTTCGATGGGATTGGTCGTTCTATCAGTTCTGATACTCTTTACTCTGAACATGGCTGTTGCACTATCAGGATTCTTCAGGAGCTTTGAGTATGCCTTACTTTGATTCACGAAGGAGCACTGTCAAAAATACCGAGGATATGACGGAATATGGGAGATCTGAAGCATGAGTTGCAGCAGCTCCCCGGTGGTGACACTGGTCGAGCCGGAAGACCCGGACATCGGCGATCCCTATGTTTACGGGGCTGAACGAACATTTACCGCCTCGGTCGATCAGATTGCCACGTTGGAGTTCTATCTGGACGATACATTGATGCAGACGTTTCCGAACGTAACGGAGGCGTCGCAGCCGTTCCAGATACCGTTTCTGGGGGTCCACATGGTACGGGTCGTCGCACGGAACGAGAACGGCTCGGGAGAGAACTACTGGACCTGGAGTATTTTCGTCACGCCGCCCGAAATCACCCTGATCGATCCCGCCGAACAGGAAGTGACGGATAAGGCGGAGGCATCCCGGCTCTTCAAGGTACGGTCCAATCAGTACGCCATCATACGCTTTTACCTCGACGGCGATCTCAAGCAGGAAAGCCCGGTTCCGACCCAGAATGCGTCGTATCGTCATGAATCGGCGCCATTGGGGGTACACGTCGTCTCGGTCGTTGCCACGAATACCAACGGTTCGGGCCAGAATCACTGGGACTGGACGGTATACCAGGAGTGTTTCGAGCCGGCGGGACCGTATCTGACCGTTCAGTTCTCTCACTTCCGGTGCGGCCTTCCGGACTGCGGGGGCGGTGAGGGCCCGTGGCTCAGCGCCGACTGCCTGCAGAACGCGATAGCGCGGTACGCCCGGGCCGGACACAGCACGCCCTACATCGATAAGCTGTCGCGCCATTACTGGAGGGTGCGGGACGGTTGCCCCGAACACTGTTACGTGGAGCAGATCTTCGATCTGGATATCTACATTGCATCGGTAACGAATGGTAGCCTGGTCCCTCCGTTCGGGCATACCATTTGTGCCGAGCACCTGGGTGGCAGCGTCAAGGAATTTTCCAACTGGAAGTTCTTCCAGTTTGCGAACCTGGACATCCAGCCCGGGGACCAGACCCACATGCCCAGGGGGACAGAAACAGAGGATACGAAGGTGCAGATCTACAAAGTAATAGGAATAATCGATTGTGTCACCTACGACCGCAAAGATCCTGAGGTGACGTTTCTGATCGACAAAAATGGCACCGTCACCCCGGAGGAAGCGGAAGAATGACAAAACCGGCTGCACGAATCATCGCCGCCGTTGTCGCAATCGGAGTCATCTGTTGCGCGGTAGCGGTGATCGTAGCAGTACACTCTCCTGAAGAGGCTAAAAATGCAACGCCTGAACGGGTGCCTAAAGAAGTGCAGGGGGGTGAGAGCATGACATCAGAAGAGATCTGGGAGCGTGCCCTGGAGATATATGAGTCCTTGCATAGGTCTGGAATCGTGGAGCGAGCGCTGAAAGAGGCAAATATGACGCCGGAGGAGTTACCCGACGACGTAACGGAAGAAGTGAAAGCCACAGTGCAGTTCGAAGATATTATACGAACGTGGGAGTTCGATCCCCAAAATAAGCAGGTCGTCATCTATGCGTCCCTCGCACTGAATGAAGAGCATGAAACGGAGCTGAGTGCTATTCAGGGCAGAGAGGTCGGCGGCTGGACATTTAACGTCGTCTGGGAGCCATATGTGTATGTGTCTTCATTCGTGAGGCGAGCGCTGAAAGGGGCAAATATGACGCTGGAAGAGTTGCCCGATGAAGTCAAAGAGGAGATGGAAAACACCGAAATCGGGGGTATGCGGAAGTGGGAACTCGATCCTCAAAACAACCGGGTCATCGTCTATACGTACATCATACGGAGTGAAGAGTACGAAAAGGAGGTGAGGGCCGTTCAGGGCAAAGAGGTCGGCGGCTGGACATTTAACGTCGTTCAGGAACACTATGTGCCTGCTGTCGTGAGGCGAGCGCTGAAAGAGGCGAATATGACGGCGGACGAGTTACCCGATGAAGTAAAAGAGGAAATGGAAAACATTGTGCACTTCGCAGATATCGGGAGTGTACGAACGTGGGAGCTTGATCCCCAAAACAAACAGGCTACCATCTATGTTTACTCCATACCGGATGAAAACGACGTGGATACCCTTCAGGGCAGAGAGGTCGGCGGCTGGACATTTAACGTCGTTCACGATGCCGATTATGAGAAAGAGTACGAGAAAGAGTTAGAGCAGCTTGGGGCCGAACTGGCGCAACTCCGGGAGGACCATCCTGAGTTGCAGATATCAGGTTTCATGACATCGCCCACAGAGATCGATATGTGGGTGCGTAACCTCACACCCGAAAACGAGGCGTTGAACGGCACCGTGATACACAACAGGACAGTTCAGATCTACTGGAGTCCGATTGATTATGCACTCAGGATAGCGAGAGAGGAGGCAGGATGGTGAGAGAGCAAACGTCGAGGGAACCGGGGACATGGTGGGGCTCAGAGTTTACTCCCTGGGGGTGAATCCGATATCCGATCGTCGCGGTGAAGCGGGTGGTGGCCAGGTTGTAATTTCTGCCGATCCTGACGTCGGCGACCCCGTCGGGACGGACGAATGTTCACGGCATCATGCACTCCCGGGACATCTATTCCGATCTGAAATGGTACGGTTTCGACTATGCCGAATTTATGGAACGGTTCAGAAAGGAGGATTACGATCTCGCTATCATCGGCGCGTGCATGAACCAGAACCTTAAGTTTCGTGACAGACCGGTGGAACCTGATATCATCTGCTATCAGCCGTCTGTATACCAGACCATGAGGACTACCCGGGGTCATGGCGGATTCAAGAAACACAGGCAGGTGAAAGAAACACAGGCAGGTGACGGATGATTTCATGGAAGTTCACAGGACAATAAAGAACGAACCGGTCGGAACGCCTGTGGGGAAGGAAGGCGGCGTATTCGCCGGCCACAATAACAGGTACTGGATTTACAGGATGCACCCTGATTTTGATCTGATTAAAAAGGAGGGGAACATCCTCTTCTGCAACGGCTGGGTGCTCCCGCAGTACCTTATCCGCGACGGATTTCTGGAGGTGGGGTGAATGGGAGAAGGAGTTACTGTTCCGGTCATCACTTCAATTCAACCTGCATACGATTGTATCGTTGATACGATAGAGAGTTTCTTCGATCGTCTGTTTGAAATTGTGATCGATGTGGCGTCGACCGTCACGGTTTGGGTGAACGATATTGTCGCCTTTGCGGTCAGCACCTATGAGACCTTCGTATCATGGCTCTTCGACAGCGCAACCACCGTTGTTGAAATGGGTGTAAATATCATCAGGATAGTCGTGGCAAACACGGCAGGATCGACGGAGGGGATCATTCATGCCGTTATCACGGAGACTCCCGTTACATCCGCACCCGAGATCACGAGCACGATTCCGCCGGAGCAGAGCATCTCGAACGTCCTTGGAGGAACGGACATAAGAACCTTCAGAGCGACCGTCGATCAACCGGCGACGGTAATATTTTCCGTTGATGGGTGGGAAAAGCGCAGGTTTAATGCCGTAACCAGTGCCACGTGGGAATGTAATTTTTCGGGGTATTCCGCCGGCATCCATGGTGTGGTCGTAACTGCGTCTAACTCAAACGGGAGCGACTCGTTCACGTGGTCGTGGGAGATTCTAGAAAAGCCGGTGATAACTTTTGTAACTCCTTCTGCGGAGAACGTGAGCAATTATGACACCGACGGCAAAAGAATCTTCAGTGCAAGTGTCAATATTCCCTGTTTATTGGAATTGTATCTCAATGACAGACTGCTTGAGAAATCACCGTCCGAAGACACGGCAATTTCTCATGAGTTTAAACTGGTATCGTTTGGAATACATACCGTAAAGGTCATGGCAAAGAAATCTGGCGTCGAGGTTGAGAGATCATGGAACTGGAACGTTACGGAGTACTCCGATCCCGATATAATTTATTGTGAAAGTCAGTATTATTCCGGATTGCGCTCGCTTCGAGCGGGCAATGTTCCGATTACTATCGAGAGGTATTTGAATTTCTATAGCAATTCAGAAATACGGTACCAGAAAGCCCAATTGCCGGATGGAAGCTGGATCTATCTCTTTGCATTGTCAAATGTCGGCCTGGTTGTAGATAATGATTTACAGTTGCCTCCTATTGTGATAGATGCAGAGTTATTTCAAGATGACATCTACCTAGGTGGTTTCACTGGGATAGAGTTATCGATAAATGAAACCTTTGGCAATGATAATTTTGTATTATTTTCATCGATTGACAGGTTTTGCGTGGGAATATCTCCATTAAAAGGAGGGAATCTTGAAAATTATTATAAAGAACGTGCAGATCTTGAAAATTTAGTAAGATTGGTTAGCTTTCTGCCTTACGTTGGGACTTTTACAAATTTAGCGGCTATAATGTCTCCAAAGAATTACCTATCCGAAATAGAATCGATAAATTATTCTTTTGGGTATGAAGCCACAATGGAGTCGGATGGAATACTCCCCACCGGCGGCCGATCGCCTTACGTTGAAAATCAATTCAGATGGGTGGTGTGGGTACAACCTGAATGTTGCGTGAAATTTAGGGTCACGATGAAATTAATAGAAACTTACGTTGAGAGTTTTGAAACAAGTCAAGATATCCAGATAACAGCAGGGGAGAATCCTGTTGTACTTTGATGAAATTGTGGTTCGGGAATACATATGAAAGAAGAAACAGATGCTACAGCAAAAGGATTCGCTACACCGGGAAAAGATGAGTCGCCTGATTACCTGCATTTAATCTATCTCTTCTACCGGCACCCATCGCAGGCGTTCAAGATCGTCAACAGCGGCAAAACAATGCATGGCGTCGTGTTCTTCGCCATATTTGTCTTCATTCTGAGTTTTTTATATGGTAGCATGGGTTGGTGTCTTTGGAATGTGCATTTGTACGGCTTTAAATCAATCTCGGTACTTTCGGTCATTTATTCCGGTGTCACAGGCGGCCTATCGACAACAATTGAATTTTTTCTCATATTTGCGACAGAAGCAGTGGTTCTATTCAGTCTGCTCCGGATTATGCAGGTGAAACCTCCTCTGATCCGGACATTCAGCGTCATTTTCTACAGTTGCGCAATAGCCTATTCTTTTATCTGGGTAATATTACGATTAGATCTGCTCTCCGGGCATATTCTGTTAAGAAACTCAGGCAATATCCTCTATTATTTGTATTTACTACCTCTGGGATACCTTGAGTATCTCGGGGTCCGAGATATAGTGAGCGCAAATCGCCCCCGAATTATAGCCGCAACAGTGGTTGCGATTATTATCCACTATCTCCTGTTCGAACCGGAGCTGCTTTTCCTCACGAACCTCTTGAATGGGATATTTTGATTTATGATCGTTAATAGCCGTAACCGTTGCGAGCATCCAAAATCCAGTGCAGGAAGCAGGGGTGCAGAATATGATGAAAAAACTATTGTTACTGCTGCTATTACTGGCCGTTTTTTCTAGCTTTTTAAACCAGTATGGGTTTACTCCAGATCATTCTGCTTACTCGATGACGAAGATTTGCGAACAACTCCCGACTTATAATATCGGCGATCTCAAGGATACAAAAGTCCTGTATTTGTCAAATTCTATTGTTGTACTCGATTATTATAGTAACCAGAAGGTATCGATTCCCTGCAGCAGTCGTACTTTACCCTCACTTCCCGTGATGGATAATACCGGGACGAAGATTGCATATAAAGAGTCACGCTCCGATCCTAATCTATGGGTTTATAACACCGAAACCGGTGGAGCCGTACAGATACCACTCGGTTATACCGGCAGTCCGTGGGATCGTCATAACATTCCGCGTTTCAGCCCGGACGGGGAGCAACTCGCTTATCTCCACAGTATCTCATTTGATAATTATTCACTCTCCGTTGCAGATACCGGTGGAAGCTGGAAAAAGGACCTGATGACCGGTATTGCCGATCTCTCGTACTATGACTGGAACCCTGACAACAAAAGAATCGCAATACTGGCCAAAGCAGGAGGTAACGAGAGGTCTTCGATCTATATCATCGATTCTGCAGGTTCGGATATCATCAAAATAAAAGAGAATGTTGAAACAAAGCAGAGTATCCTGGATGGATTGTACCTGTGGAACCCTGTGGGTCTGGATGGATTATGCCAGTGGAACCCTGCGGGTACGAACATAGCCTATATCTCAGCCGGGAATATCTTCACTATTACCGCCGATGGGAGTCAAGAGCGCCAGGTGACCGATGATGGAAACACATTCTTCCTCCAATGGAGCCCAACAGGGGATAAAATTGCGTACCTGACCCGTGACGGGCTCGGTCAGGAATACGAAACCGGACACGTGAAAAAGGGGGAATACGGTAGATTGCACCTGATCAACCTGGATGGAACGGGCCATGAGGAGATCTTTGCAGAGTACACCGGAGGTTTTCTCCTCGAACTTCCATTCACCTGGACTGAAAATGGGAAAGGGATAATCCTCTTCAATATTGAAGGCGGGTACCTGATGGACCTGGAGAAGCCGGCAGGTTATGATCCGGCTTTAATTGCTCTCGTCGCCCTCTGCGTCGCAATCGTGGCCTGCGCAGTATCGATCATCCTTGAATACTACCGGAGGGCGTGATGTGAGATCCATTGGCAGGTCGTCAACAGTAACCCTCGACGGCAACCCGAGACATACGAGCGAACCGGACGTCCAGCAGGTGTCCCACACCTTCCCGAGCGCTCCGCGGGGAGAGCATATGGTCCGGGTGGTCGCGGCGAATGCCAACGGGACGGGAGCGAACTACTGGACCCAGAACGTATTCTCGACGCCGCCCGTGGTGAAGAAGGTGACCCTGCGAAGCCGGACGTTACCGATACCGTTCGTTACGGCAATTTGAAGCTTCATCCGATCAAACCGTGGTCATGAAGATGTGGATTCCTTGTGGCTGAGAGTACATCCCCCCTGGCGCAACCTGGTTCCCGAGGGGCGCTCCTCTCGATCCTGATACCGAACCGCCTTACAGAAGAAGAGTTTCTCGATCTGTGAAGGGCCTGCTATCGCGGGATTGCCTCCGGGCGTCGGCGGGGTTATAGATCATCCCGGATAGTAAGCCGGGAAACAAGGGAAAGAGGCCCCATATCCTTCACCTTTTTCCGCCCGGGCCTCGAAATAATAAGAGACCATCCGTGTATTATCACCTCATCCTGACCGACAACTGCAACCTCTGCTGCACCTATTGCCGGGGAAAGGCGTTCACCGTCGACCCCCCGGAGCTGCCCGATATCGCCGTCGACGAGAACCTCCCGGTGGACCTCGATATCGATCTTGACGACCTCTACCGGTTCCTCGCAAAGGACCCCGGGGCCGTACTGACCTTCTATGGCGGGGAGCCCCTGCTCGCCGTCGACCGCATCCGCGAGATCGTCCGCGACGCCCCGGTCTCGGCGCTGATCCTGCACACCAACGGCACCCTCCTCGACCGCCTCGACCACGCAACCGCGAACCGGTTCGACACGATCCTGGTCTCCATCGACGGACCCGAAGGGCTCACCGACGCCCACCGCGGGAGGGGGACATTTGCGCGGCTCACGAAAAACCTCCGCTGCCTCGCGGCGGGCGGGTTTGCCGGCGAGGTGATCGCCCGGATGACCGTGACCGAGGATACCGATATCGCAGCGGCCGTCCACTACCTCACGGCAAACGACCGGTTCTCCTTCCCGGCCGTCCACTGGCAGATGGACGCGAACTTCTGGAACGACTACGAAATGCGGGACTACACCACCTGGGTAACGGAGAGTTACAACCCCGGCATCCGGGACCTTGTCGCGTTCTGGGTGGAGACGATGCGGGAGGAGGGGCGGGTGCTCCGGTGGTATCCGTTCATGGACCCGATGCAGGATATGCTGCTATCGCGGCCAAGCATGCTCCGGTGCGGTTGCGGCCACGCAAACTACAGCATCATGACCGACGGGCACATCGCCCCCTGCCCCATCATGGTCGGGATGAAGGACTACTACGTCGGGCATATCGCCACCGCCGACCCGCTCCGCCTCCCGGTGACGACCGTGGGGAGCCCCTGCACGGAATGCGGTCTCCTCGACTTCTGCGGCGGCCGGTGCCTCTACTCGAACATCACCCGCCCCTGGCCCGAAGAAGGGCGGCGGGTCGTCTGCGGGACGGTGGAGAACCTCCATCGGTCGCTCTCGACGGCCCTCCCGGAGGTCCGCCGCCTCATCGAGGCAGGAACGGTCCGGATGGAGGACTTCGACCACCGGAAGTACAACAGCTGCGAGATCATACCGTAGGGGGCGGACCCGCCGGGACAACATTCATCCCCGGGGAGGAGAGACCACTCTCCAGGAGACCATGACGACCATCGGACTCATCCTCTGCAGGATCGGGCTCCATCGCTGGGGCAGGAAGCACGGCTACGACGAGTACTCGTCAAACGTCATTGAGTGGGAGCAGCGGTGCGAACGGTGCGGAAAGCGGAAACGCTGGGTCGAGGCGAAACGAGACCGTCGACGATGAAAAAAGTTATTTTTTGAGTTCCTGCCCCACGGAGAAGGCTTTCGCGAGCGCATCCCCGAACTCGTAGTACTCCTGCCGCATCGAGTCGTAGATGAACGGCCGGATCTTCTCGACAGCGGGTTTGCCGTCCGCGTCGATGACGCTCTCGTCCACCTTCACGTCCAGGATCTCCCCGATAAACTGGGTATGCATGCCGATCTCGACCGTCTGGAGGAGCCGGCACTCGAGGACCACCGGGAACTCCCCGACGTACGGAGCGTTCACCCGGTCGCCTTTCACCGGAGTCAGCCCGGTCGCGGCGAACTTATCCGTCTCCCGGCCGGAGACGATGCCGAAGTAATCCGCCTCCCGGACGTAGTCCGTCGAAGGGATGCTGATCGTGAACTCGCGCCGCTCGACCAGGTTCTCGTAGGTCTGCCGCACCTTCTGGAGCGAAACCGCCACCGCAGGAGGACGGGACGAGCAGATGCCGCCCCATGCGGCGGCCATAGCATCCGGCCGACCGTCGGGGCCGTAGGTCCCGATGATCAGGACCGGGTGAGGATAAAGAAGAGTCCGTGGGCCGATAGATCTCTTTGCCATGGGGTAACCATTCGTCCCCCGGCACGGATAAACCTTTTCAAACCCGGAGAATGCAACGGGGAGGCGACCGGAAACCCGGTCATGCGGCGCCCGCGGCCCCCTTCCTTCGCTCCTGCACCGAGCGGAAGAGGAAGAACCCGACGATGGCGAACGTCGCTATCGGCGAGAGCCAGGTCGGGATATGGAACCCGAAACTGTCCGCGAGCATGATCGTCCCGAGCACCAGGATGGAGTACATCGCCCCGTTCTTGAGGAAACAGTAACTCCGGATCTGGTCGACGCTCCGGACGGTCAGTTCCCGGACCACAAAGGCCCCGATACCGTTCCCGATCAGGATGAGGGGGACGGAAAGTGTGAAGGCGAACGCCCCGATGACGCCGTCGATAGAGAAGGTCGCGTCAAGGACCTCAAGGTAGGCGAGCTTCGAGATATCGGAGATCCCCGCTCCCTTCAACCGGGCTTCCTGCATCTCGGCGTTCTGCCTGAACCCATGAACGATGAAGAAGGTGGTGGAGCCGAGCACGGCCGCAAAGCCCATCATGGTGTTGATCTGAAGGGCAAACCAGACAATGACGGCAAGCAGGATCGAAGCGGTTGCATAGAACCAGACGGCCTGTCGGGAGAAGAACGCCTCGGTCCGGAGGCAGCAGTTCTTCTCCTCTGCAAAGAGCCAGTGGAAGAAGAGGAGGACAAGAAACATTCCCCCGAAGATCATGAGGATCGGGGCGGACTCTTCTATCGCAGCCACTACGTCCGGATCGCTTGAAAACGTCGCGAGCAGCGCACCTATTGCCCCGAGCGACGGGTTTGTCGCCCAGACGATCCCCCACGGCAGAAGCCCCCGGATCACGAAGACCGCGAAGAGCAGGCCCCAGATAAGGAACCATCTGCGGGCCTTCTCTTTCATCGTCGCGAGGACGTCGGCGTTGATAATGGCGTTGTCGATGCTCGATACGGTTTCGAAGACAACGAGGCCCGCTACAGTCAGAACTATCAGCAGCCAGTCCATTTCTGTGAGATGGGATCGGTGCCGATCGTATATAAGAAAGGGTGCCGGGCGAGAGAAGGGTTATGTTCATATATCATATCCGGCATGAATCAGTCGTCAACGGAGGTAACAACATGGGACTTGTGGACTGCTGCCGTGACCAGGTCGTCGCCGTCTCACCGGACACCCCGGCTGTGGACGTGGCGAAGATCATGGGAGAGAAGAACGTCGGAAGCGTCGTCGTCGTGACCGGCGACAACCGGCCCGCCGGCATACTCACCGACCGCGATCTCGCGGTCGGGGTTATGGCGCGGGAACAGAACCCGGGCGAAGTCCGGGCGGGAGATATCGCGACCCGGAGCGTGATCACGTTTCAGGACAGCATGGGGATCTACGAAGCCATCCGGAAGATGACCGATGAAGGCATCCGAAGAATGCCCGTCGTCGACAACGCCGGGAAACTGATCGGGATCGTCACTCTGGACGACGTCATCCGCATGCTGGGCGAGGAGATGGCCACGATTGCAAAGAACATCGAGAAACAAAGCCCGCCGATACAGAAAGAGAGCCCCCCCATACCCCTGTGAGGGGGCCCGACAACCCCTACTTTCGGGCGCACGCCCTTCTTTCCTTACCCGGTTGCGAAGGCGATGACCTCGCCGGCCTGGTTCATCGAGCCCTCCATCGTCCGGACCAGATCCTCCCAGGTCGCCCCCGGCGCGAGCGCGAGGTCGAGGTCGAGCGCGTAGACCCGGAAGAGGTATGCCTCGATCTTCCCGGCCTCCGGGCAGGGGCCCCGATAGCCGATGCTCCCGAAGTCGTTTGTGCCCTGTACGGCGTGGAGAGGTGCCTCCACTACCCCTCCGACCGGAAATCCCTCCGGGATCAGCGGAACGGCGGGTATGTTCCAGGCGACCCACACCACCCGCGACGGCCCCTCCTCGGGGCTCGTCGTCGCAAGAACCGCAAGCGATTTTATGTTCGGGAGGACGCCGTCGACCCGGATTGCGGGCGACCGATTCGCCCCCTTGCAGGTGTACTCCGGCGGGAACTCTTCAAAGTCCAGACTCACTACCAACTTTTGTGCCATATCAAACTCCTATGATACTCATTTTCCAGGACTAGGGTATTAAAATGGTGCGTTTGGTCACCGGGAGGACATAGCGGCGGTATCGCCGAACCCGAGGACGTGGCCCCGCATCGCGTCGATGAGGTCGTGCTTGCCTGCGCCGGGCGCGAGATCGAGCATCGCATCAAGCCCGTAGACCTTGAAGAGGCACCGGTGTGTCTCACCCTGCGGGGGACAGGAGCCGCGCCAGCCGATGCCCCCGTAGTCGTTCGTCCCCTGGACGGCACTCACCGGGGCCGTCACGATACCCTTGCGGCGGGGTGCACGCCGATACCTATCCGAGGTAAGGGAGGGCTTCAATATCTTTTCTTCTCCGGCCGGGAGCTCTCGCTCCCGCACCGGCCGCCCCTTATCCGGTGGCGAAGACAACAACTTCCCCGACCTGGTTCATCGAGCCTTCCATCGTCCGGACCATATCCTCCCAGGTCGCGCCGGACGCAAGCGGGAGATCGAGATCGAGCGCATAGACCCGGAAAAGATACACTTCGGTCGTTCCGGCCTCCGGGCAGGGTCCCCGGTAACCAAGGGTACCAAAATCATTCCTGCCCTGCCGGGCATGGAGGGGCGACTCCACCGTCTCTCCTTCCGGGAACCCCGCCGGGATCTGCTCGACGGAGGGGAGGTTCCAGAGAACCCACGCCACCCGCGACTCTCCGCCCTCGGGGCTCGCCGTTGCGAGGATCGCGAGCGACTCGATGTTCGAGAGGATTCCCTCGACCCGGATCGGGGGCGACCGGTTCGCTCCCCTGCAGGTGTACTCCGGCGGGAACTCATCAAAATCCAGTTTCACGGCCAGTTTTGGCATCATACAGCAGTCTCTCTCGGTATCCTCCTTCAGGAAACAAGATATAAATAGATATGTGCGTGGGGACCATGACAGCCGTGGACTCCCCGTTTGCTGACCGCGACCTGTCACTGCCTATATCGTCGACGCATGTGAAGATGTGATGACCCGGACAACATTCGTGGCAGACCTCGCGTTCTTCGTGCCTTCGCGTGAGACCTGCCTGAACCGGGTTTTACGCCCTTCAAACACCGATGGCCATCACCGGGAGTACACGGCGGCCGTCTCGCCGAACTGGAGGACATGCCCCTGCATGGCATCGATGAGGTCCTGCTTCCGGGCGCCTGCCGGCACCTCCAGGGCGGCGTCAAGCCCGTAAACCTTAAAGAGGTAACGATGCGTCTCCCCCATGGGAGGACAGGGGCCGCGCCAGCCGATGGTTCCGTAATCGTTCGTCCCCTGAACGGCTGAGACCGGAGTGGTCACGACGCCCTGCGGCGGGATGCCCTCCGGAATTACCGACGCCGGCGAGAGGTTCCAGATGATCCAGGTAGTGAAGGAGCACCCGGGTTCGTACGGGTTCAAGGCAAAGACCGCTATTGTCTGCGTCGCCGGGATGAGTCCCCGGACCCTCAGTTCGGGCGAGAGGCCGGCACCGTCGCATGTGGTCCAGATCGGAAACTCCGCATCACGGAGAGAGACGATCAGGTTGGTAACTTCGGGGTTCATGATACGTCTCTCGGTATAACGTAAAGAAAAAGATTGTGGAAGCCGCCCGGCGCATCAGGTGCGGGGCCCGGTCTCCGGCGGGGTCTCGAGCGCCTTCCTGCGCTCGTAGACCGCCATAGTCTCGCCGTAGCCGGCGGCGGCTGCCGCGAGCGCACCTTCGAGGAGGGGCCGCCCCGCCCCCGGAGGGAGGTCGAGTTCACGCGCAAGGCTCCATACCCGGATGAAGTAGCGGTGTGATGTACCTCTCGGGGGCAGGGGCCGCTGTAACCGGTCCTCCGAAAATCGTTCATCCCCTGGGCGGCAGAGACCGGGTGGGATATTCGGGGCTCCTGCGGGATACCTGCGGGAATCTCGCCGGTCGACGGGATGTTCCAGGCGAGCCAGTGGGTGAACGTCCCTCTCGGTGCGTCCGGGTCGTCCACGATGACCGCAAGGTAGGGGGCGTTCGACCCGAGGACCCGTATCCGTGGAGAGAGATCTTCCCCGTCACAGGTGTGCTCTGGTGGAAACCGGTCGAAATCGACCGCTATGGTCAGGTTCTGCATGCTCGTTTACCCCTCCGGCACACCATGGGACGGGGCGCATAAATCTGTTGCGGCGGGCGGGACCGGGCCGGACCGACCGTCTTCCTCCATGCGTCAGAAGAGCCCCATGTCCCGGGCCTGGATCAGCAGTTCCTGCACCTCCGGATCGCGAAGATCGTACCATCGCTCGTATGCCTGCGCCACGGCAAACGTGCGGCCGGTCCTGATGTTCAGGCAGACGACGAGGTCCGCCTTTCTGGCGATGAAGTCAACGGCGTGAAGCGAGCCGGTGGGGACCGCCACGATAACCCGGCGGGGCGACCAGGCCCGGGCCGCCTCGACTGCGGCAAACATCGTATACCCGGTTGCAAGGCCGTCGTCGACCAGGATCGCAGTCCGGCCCTCAAGTCCCGGTTCCCGCCGGTCGCCGGAAAACTTCTTCAAGCGCTCCGCCACGTTCGATTTAGCCTTCGCGATCGCGGCGTTCGCCTCGGTCTCCGAGAGATCGAGAGCGGTCATGAGGGCGCGATTCAGGAAGACCCGCCCGTCCCAGGTCACGGCGCCGAACCCGGCCTCCGGGTTCCAGGGTACCTGCACCTTCCGTACCACCGCCATCCGGAGCGGGGCCCTGAGCGCCCGGGCCACCTCAAGCCCCGGCGGCACTCCCCCGGCCGGAATGGCACAGACTACCGGTTCGACGATCATCTCCAGCTGCGAGAGGGTCGCGGCGAGACGCCTCCCGGCATCGGTCCGGTCCTCGAAAACACCCAGCCGGTCCCGCATCGTTTTATCCTCAATGATCCGGCCCGTATCCAGCATAGGTCCGCCTTTACCACACGGGGATATTAACATCTTCCGGTGAGCGATACCAATAACACGCCGGAGAGCGATGATCAACCGGGTAGATGATGGAAAGAGACGAACAGAAGGCCGCGGTGACGACGACGCTGTATACCGACGGTGCTTCAAGGGGAAACCCCGGAGACGCCGCCTGGGCGTACGTGATCGTGCAGGACGGGTCCGTCGCGGCCAGCCGTTCGGGATTTATCGGGACGGCGACGAACAACGTGGCCGAGTATCACGCCGTCATCAACGGTCTGGAGGCTGCACGCGAGTTCACCCGCGGCGGGCTCATCGTCCGGTCCGACTCGGAACTGGTCGTTCGCCAGCTCACCGGGCGGTACCGCATCACGAGAGAGCACCTTGCGGACCTTGCAGGCGAGGTGCGGCGGCTGGTACGCCATTTCAGAGAGGTCAGGTTCGAGAATGTGCCGCGGGAGCACCCCTGTATCCGGATTGCGGACCGGCTCTGCAACGAGACGCTCGATGCGGAGAGGCCGGGGAGGTAACAGCGTGGCCACAATCGAGTGCATTCCCATCGGCGTCGTTCGGTCGCCCTACCGGGTCCGGGGCGACGCCCCCCGCCAGGGGCGGCTTGCGGATACCGTTGCGGAGATCCACATCCATGACGCCTACGTCCCGGGACTCGATAGCCTGGAGCGGAGCAGCCACCTCATCGTGCTCTACTGGCTCGACCGGGCGGAACGCGGGCACCTCTTCGCAAAGCCTCCCGGGGAGACCCGGGAACGGGGGGTCTTTTCAACCCGCTCACCCGCCCGGCCGAACCCGATCGGGTTCGGAGTCGTCGACCTGATCCGGCGGAAGGGCGGCGTCCTGGTCGTCCGGGGGCTCGACGCCCTGGACGGAACCCCGGTGCTGGACATCAAGCCCTACTCCCCCGAGATCGACTGTATCCCGAAAGCAACGGGCGGGTGGCACACGAAAACGTCGACTACTCCCGACAGGGGATAGCCCCTGCCCGAAACGCCGCTCCGGCAAGCCGAGCAGGATAATGTGTCATTACCTATACTTTTTTGTAACGATTGGCGTTAATATATAGTAGCTTCAGGTCCTTCTCAGGGAGGATACTGTATCACGGAGGATAGTTCTGATGGCTCAAACAACCAAACCCGATAACGAAACCTGTGCCGGGAACTGCGCTGGCTGCCCGTCTGCGACCGGATGCAATGATCCGAGAAATGCGGGAGCCCCGAGGGATCTCCCCCCGAAAGCCGATATCAGCGTAAAACATGTCGTCCTCGTCCTTTCCGGGAAAGGAGGAGTCGGGAAGAGCACGGTCTCGGCAAACCTCGCTTTTTCCCTTGCGAACCGCGGCTACAACACGGGTCTCATCGACCTCGACATCCACGGCCCGGACATTCCGAAGATGCTCGGGATCGAGAGCGCCCGTCTCCAGTCCTATGACGGGAAGATCATCGAGCCGGTCAGGGTCACCGGCAACCTTGCGGTCATTTCCATGGCGTTCCTGCTCCCGGAACGTAACACCCCCGTGATATGGCGCGGCCCGATGAAGATGACGGTCATCCGGCAGTTCCTGGAAGACGTCAACTGGGGCGACCTCGATTACCTGATCGTCGACCTTCCGCCCGGTACCGGCGACGAGGCGCTCACCATCGCCCAGCTCGCCCCGAACATCGCCGGAGCGGTCATCGTCACCACCCCGCAGGACGTCGCGGTCCTCGACTCGAGCAAGGCGATTGAGTTCGTCAGGAAACTCGACATCCAGGTGCTCGGAGTCGTGGAGAACATGAGCGGGTTCGTCTGCCCTCACTGCAAGGAAGAGATCGACATCTTCGGCAAAGGTGGCGGGGAGCGAGAGGCAAAGGAGCGTGGCGTGCCCTTCCTCGGCGCCATTCCGCTCGATCCCGAGATGCGGAAGGCGGCCGACGAAGGAAGACCCTTCATCATCCGCCAGAGCAAAGATAGCCCGACCTGGAAGAGTTTCGACGCCATCATGAACGCCATGGTTGAACAGGTCGAGGGGTAATCCATGGACTACTCGCGGGTCCTTGCCGGAAAGGGTGAGGAACCCCTCCCAATATTTTCGAAGGTCATCGGGGCGCTCGAGAACTACGAGGAGTTCCCCTTCCTGCTCGAACCCATCTTCCACGAAGCCGCGGAACTCGAGGACGACGACCTCGACCGACTCCGGTTCGGCCTCGTCCGCCTGCAGGTCTACGCCGACATCCACCGTTACGAGGATATGGAGGTGGCCCAGCGGATGAAGTACGTCGCCACAATTCTCGAACGGATGCTCTTCGGAAGACTCCTCCTCGAAGGAGAAGAGACCGGCGGCAAGCAGTGCTGCTAAACCGGATGGTTCGGCATTTCAAGACCGCCTTCCTCAGATGGCATTCAGATTCACGATAGCGTCGTGAACCGATCAGACGTAGGGGGAGGAGCCACGCCGCCCGAACGACGCGGACACTTGGAGCAATGAAGGTATCGCGCTTCGGAACCTCAAACGATGGAGAGTTGCGGGCGAACTCGAACCATGCAAGCAACGAGTATTTCCTGCCTGTCATGGGTCTGATCTTTCTGCGGCACGCATACAGCCGGTTCCTGACGATGAAAGACACCGTTGAAGCCAACTTTCCCGCGCGTGGCGGGAAGACCCGGGCACTGACCAAGGAAGAGTTCTCCCGGAAGAGCGCCAGTTTCCCCGAAACGAAGATCTGCGACGTCAGGGGGCCGGTCAAACCGGTGGACAGGGCCGAGCTCGAGGCCAATGACCGGTTGCTGACACCCGGCCGCTACGTGGGTGCCGCCCCCGAAGAGGAGGGAGGATTTCGAGGAAGCGCTCCGCGAGATCCACGTGGAACTGGAAGACCTCAACACTGAAGCGGTGCGACTGGCGGCGACGATCAAGAAGAACTTCGAGGAACTGGGATATGACGGTCTCGAATCTGCCGGAAGACTACGGCTCACTGCTTCTCGAAGTCAAAGAGCGCATTCGCGCCGCCCAGTACCGGGCACTCAGGGCGGTCAACAAGGAACTGATCGGCCTGTACTGGGATATCGGCAGGATGATCGTGGAGCGGCAGGCCGGCGACACCTGGGGTAAGTCAATTGTCCAACAGTTGTCTGGAGATCTGCAAAAGGAGTTTCCCGGTATCGGGGGCTTTTCCGCCTCAAATCTCTGGCGCATGAAGTCTTTTTTTGAAGCGTATGCCGGTTCTGAAAAACTCGCACAGCTTGTGCGAGAAATTGGCTGGAGCCATAACCTGGTTATTCTGGAGCGGTGTTCCGAGCCGCTGGAGCGTGAGTTCTACCTTCGCATGACCCGCAAATTCGGCTGGTCGAGGAGCGTGCTCGTCCACCAGATCGAGAACCAGAGCTACGAAAAGACGCTCCTTGGCCAGACCAACTTCGACCGGGCACTCACGCCGGAACTGCAGGTGCAGGCCAAACTCGCGGTCAGGGACGAGTACACCTTCGATTTCCTGGAACTCGGAGAGGAGCACTCCGAGCGCGACCTGGAGCGTGCCCTGATAGGCAGGGTCGAAGACTTCCTGAGGGCGATGGGGGGCGTCTTTGCGTTCGTCGGGAGCCAGTTTCGTCTGGAGGTCGAGGACAGGGAGTACTTCATCGATCTGCTGCTGTTCCACCGGCGGCTCCGCTGCCTGGTGGCCATCGAGCTGAAGATCGGCGAGTTCCAGCCCGAGTTCGTCGGCAAGATGCAGTTCTACCTGGCCGCCCTTGACCGCCAGGTCCGCGAAGAGGGCGAGAACCCCTCCATCGGCATCATCCTCTGCAAGGAGAAGAACCGCACCATCGTCGAGTACGCCCTGCAATCCTCCACCTCGCCCATCGGCGTCGCCACCTACCGGACGGTGAGGGAACTGCCCCGGGAACTCCGGGACCAACTCCCCGGCCCGGAGGAAATCGCGAGATTGCTGGAGGAATGAGAGGTGTTCGCAGTCGGAAGTATCTACCTCTTCCGGGTTCCTGGCTCACCGGGGGTTTGTGCAATGGTGCATTGCACAAATTCCGCGGCGCGGTAATACCGGCCGGCTCGATGAACTGAGATGTATGGATATACATGTATGAGTAACTTATCACGTAAAAAACGCTGTGGCGGATGTGGACTGATCCGGTAGGGAAGAGTCCAGAAGAACAGACTATCGTCAAAAATTCTGCAAAAAAAGTTAGTATGTCGCCAGATACCGGTCGAGTTCCCAGGGGTGGACCGCCGTCCGGTAGGCATCCCACTCGGCTTCCGCGACGCTCGTGAGGGCGTCGACGACGTGGGGACCGAGCGCCCGGCAGATGAGGTCGTCGGCGAGCAGGGCCTGGTGGGCCTCGTAGAGGTCGCCGGGCAGCGTCTCAATCCCGGCGCGGTCCCGCTCGACGGGGGTCATATGATAGATGTTCTTATCGACGCCGACCGGAGGCTCGATCTCCTCCCGGACGCCCTCCATCCCGGCGGTGAGCATCGCGGCGAAGGCGAGGTAGGGATTGCAGGTGGGGTCGGGGCTGCGGAACTCGACGCGGGTGCTGTTGCCGCGAGGGCTCGGAACACGGACGAGGGTCGACCGGTTGCTCGCGCTCCAGCTGACGTAGCAGGGCGCTTCGTAGCCGGGGACGAGCCTTTTATAGGAGTTGATCGTCGGGTTCGCGACGCGGGTGATGGCCTTTGCGTGCCTGAGCAGCCCGCCGATGAAGTGCATACAGGTCTTCGAGAGCCGGAGGGGTGCATCGGGGTCGTAGAAGGCGTTTTCCCCGTCTTTTGCAAGCGAACAGTTGGTGTGCATTCCGCTCCCGCAGATGCCGTAGATCGGTTTTGCCATGAAAGACGCGTGCAGGCCGCGCATCAGCGCCATCGTCTTCACTACGAACTTGAAGGTGATGACGTTGTCCGCCGTGTGGAGGGCGTCGCTGTACTTGAAGTCGATCTCGTGCTGGCTCTCGGCGACTTCGTGGTGCGAGGCCTCGATCTCGAACCCCATATCGGTGAGGGCGATGATGATCTCACGACGGACGTCCTCCGCAAGGTCGGTCGGGGCAAGGTCGAAGTAGCCGCCGCCGTCCTGGAACTGCGTAGTCGGTCTGCCGCCGAGCATCTTAAAGAGGAAGAATTCGAGTTCCGGCCCGGTGTTGAAGACGTACCCGTCCTTTGCCGCGTCCTCCATCGCCCGCCGGAGCACGTAGCGCGGGTCGCCCTCAAACGGCTTCCCGTTGGCCGCCTTGTAGACATCGCAGACGAACCGGGCTTCCGCGTGCTCCCGGGGCCGCCAGGGCAGGAGGGTGTAAGTCGAGAGGTCGGGTTTGAGCACCATGTCGGACTCTTCTATCCGGACGAAACCCTCGATCGACGACCCGTCGAACCCGATACCGCCGGTCAGCGCCTTTTCGGCCTGCTTCACCGGGATAGCAACGTTCTTCGGCAGCCCCAGGAGGTCGGTGAACTGCAACCGAAGAAATTCGACGTTATCCTGCTCAATGCGCTCAAGCATCGCAGAAGTGGCATCACGGGACATGTGGAATTCTACTTCTATCCGATGCAATAAATACCTATTGACACAAATATTCCCGGGTAGAGTTCAAAACTGTGGCAACAGAGTGTTAACTCAATCGAGGTCACCATGTGCGGCATATTTGGTGTAATAGATAAGAGGCGCCAGATGATGGATGGTTCCGGCATCCGACAGGCCCTCTCCATGATGAACGAACGCGGCAGCGGCGAGGGGGCGGGGTACGTCGCCTACGGCATCTACCCCGACTACCGGGACTGCTACGCGCTCCATGTCTTCTTCGACGACGCCTGCGAGAGCAAGGCGGCTGTCGACGCAACACTGGAGCAGTGGGGGACGATCGAGCATGACGAGGCGATCCCGACCTACGACCAGCAAAACCTCCGGGTGCCCTGCACCCCTTGGCGCTACTTCTTCAAGCCGGACCCCTCGCTCGCACCCGAGAAGGATATCATCACGAACCTTGTGATGAGGATCAACGCGTGCGTAAACGGCGCCGAAGTCGTCTCCTCCGGCAAGAACGTCGGCGTCTTCAAGGCCGGAGGGCCCGGCGGCAGGCCGGAAGAGGTAGCGGACTACTACCGTATCGAGGACTATGAGGGCTACCTCTGGCTCGCGCATAACCGCTACGCGACGGCGAGTCCGGAGAAGTGGGAGCGGCCCGACCCGTTCAACCTGCACGACTGGAGCGTCGTGGAGAACGGAAAGACCACCACCTACGGGACCAACCGGCGCTACGTCGAGGGCTTCGGGTACAGATGCTCGATCTCCACCGACAGCGAGGTCATTACCTACTTAATCGACCTCCTGGTGCGGCGGCACGGCCTCGACATCAACCTCGCCATCCGGGCGCTTGCCCCACCCTACTGGGAGGATATCGACCGGATGCCCGAAGCCGAGCAGAACCTGAATCGCGCCATCCGGTTCGCTTACGGCCCTGCGGCGATGAACGGGCCGTTCACCGTCGTGGCCGCGAACCCCGATATGATGGTCGGGTTCACCGACCGGGGCAAACTCCGGCCGATGGTCGTCGGTGAGTGTGGAGACCGCCTCTACATCGCAAGCGAAGAGGTTGCGATCCGCGCCATGGAGCCGAAGGTCGAGTCGATCACGCGGCCGGCCGCCGGTGAACCGGTGATCGGGAGGGCTGCACCATGAATTCCTGCAACCTCGGCAGCATGCCGCTCCGGTACCGGGTCACGATCGACCGTGAACAGTGCATGGAATGCGGCCGGTGCATCGAAAACTGTTCCTACGGCGTCTTCCGGCGGGACGGCGATGCGATCCTTATCAACTCCCGGAAGTGCACCGCCTGCCACCGGTGTCTCACCTACTGCCCCCGGGACGCCATCATGCTTGAGGAGCACCCCTGCGACTACCGGAGCCACCCGGTATGGAATCGAAAGGTCAGGGAGGCGATCTACAACCAGGCCAGGACAGGGAAGATCATCCTCGCCGGGATGGGCAGCGTCGCGGACCTCCCGGTCATCTTCGACCGCCTGATGCTGGACGCCTGCCAGGTCACCACGCCCCCCACCGACCCGCTCCGCGAGCCCGTCGAACTCCGGACCTACATCGGGAAGAAGCCGGGTAAACTGGACTTCCGGCAGAAGCCGAACGGAGACGTCGAACTCGCCACGGAACTCACCCCGAACCTCATGATCGAGACGCCGATCCTGCTCGGCCACATGAGTTACGGCGCGATCAGCCTCAACGCCCACATTGCGATGGCCCGGGCGGCACGGGAGACGGGCACCTACATGGGTACCGGGGAAGGCGGACTGCATCCCGGCCTCTATCCTTACCAGGACCGGATGATCGTCCAGGTCGCCTCCGGCCGGTTCGGTGTGAACGTCGATTACCTGAACCGCGGCGCCGCGATCGAGCTCAAACTCGGCCAGGGCGCAAAGCCGGGGATCGGCGGCCACCTCACCGGCGAGAAGGTGAGCGCGGATGTCTCCAGGACCAGGATGATCCCGCAGGGAAGCGACGCCATCAGCCCCGCGCCGCACCACGACATCTACGGCATCGAAGACCTCCCCCAGCTCGTCCACGCCGTCAAGGAGGCGACGGGGTG
The DNA here is from genome assembly GCF_002499755.1 of Methanoculleus sp. UBA291. Lineage (NCBI taxonomy): Archaea > Methanobacteriati > Methanobacteriota > Methanomicrobia > Methanomicrobiales > Methanomicrobiaceae > Methanoculleus > Methanoculleus sp. UBA291. Next base: position 53,110 of record NZ_DANC01000041.1, read on the forward strand.
GAAGAAGCCGGTCTTTGCAAAGATTGCGGCCGTCAACAACAACGCCGAGAACGTGGCGGCCGTTGCCCGTTCCGGAGTTGACGCCGTCGCGATCGACGGGTTCCGGGGCGGCACGGGTGCCGCACCGCGGGTCTTCCGCGACCACGTCGGTATCCCGATCGAGGTCGCCATCGCGACCGCCGACCGGGAGCTCCGCAAGCAGGGGCTCAGAAACGAGGTCTCCCTCATCGCCTGCGGCAGCATCCGTGAGAGCCCGGATGTCGTGAAGGCGATCGCCCTCGGCGCGGACGCGGTCTACATCGGTACCGCGGCGCTCGCGGCGATGGGATGCCGGGTCTGCGGGAACTGCTATCAGGGGCTCTGCCCCTGGGGCATCGCCACCCAGCGCCAGGACCTCGTGGACCGCTTAAACCCCGATGTGGCGTCGAAGCAGGTGGCGAACCTGATCCACGCATGGACGCTTGAGATCACCGAACTGATGGGAGCGGCCGGGATCAACAGCATCGAGAGCCTGCGGGGCAACCGCGACCGGCTCAGGGGCTATATGCTGGACGAGGGAATCCTTGACGTGCTCGACGTCAAACCGGTGGGAGCGTGAGCAAGAAATGGCAAAACAAGTCACGATCGATGCGAAGGGGATGCACTACACCCCCTTAAACCAGCAGATCAGGAAGGCCGTTGAAGACGGTGCCGAAGAGATCATCGTCAACAACGTCCTCGGGCAGCGGTTCATCGGCGACGGCCTCCGCGGCAGCGCCACGATCCGGGTCAACGGTGTCGCGGGCGGCGACCTTGCCATGTTCATGAGCGGGCCGACCGTCATTGTCCACGGCAACGCGGAGCATGCACCCGGCAACACGATGGACTCCGGGAAAGTCGTGATCCACGGGAGCGCCGGGGATGCGGTGGCGCACAGCATGCGGGGGGGCACGGTCTTCGTCCGCGGGGACATCGGCTACCGCGGCGGGATACACATGAAGCAGTATGAGACGCAGCGCCCCATACTGGTCGTGGGAGGGTCCGCCCAGACGTTCCTCGGCGAGTACATGGCGGGCGGCCTTCTGATCGTCCTCGGTCTCGACGGAGTCATGAAAGCCAGGGAGATCGGGAGCGGGATCCACGGCGGGGAGATCGTCATCCGTGGGGAGGTGGACGACGCCCGCCTTGCCGCAGGGGCAAAGAAGGTGCTGCTCACCGATGAGGACCGCTCCCGGATCGCTCCGGTGCTCCGTGAATTTGCGGGCGACTTCGGGCTCGACCCCGAGCCGCTGGTCAACGCGAATTACACCCGGATTATTCCGGCGAGTGCAAGGCCTTTTGCCGGGAAGTATACGTGGGAGTGAGAGCATGGAGATGAAGACATTCAAGGACCTGGAGTCGGAGGTCTGGGCTACGAACCTCTGTTCCGGATGCGGAGCATGCGTGGCGGTCTGCCCGGCAGACGCTCTCCGATTCGCGCCGGAGGACAATACAGCGCCGGTCAACATCGGCTACTGCAAGGCCGAGAACGACAACGTGCCCTGCGGGGCGTGCTACGCGGCCTGTCCGAGGACCGACCTTGCGGCGCAGGGGAAGATGCTCGGGGCATGCCAGGAGGTCGTAGCGGCCCGGTCGGTCTTCCCGGTCGAGCGCAAGCAGAGCGGCGGTGCTGTGACGGCAATCCTCGTGAACGCCCTCGACGAGGGACTGATCGACGCGGTCGTCACGGTGACGAGGGACCCCTGGACGATGAAGCCGTCGTCGGCGGTGATCACCTCGTCGGATGCGCTCATCCAGCACGCCGGGAGCCGCTATGCCTGGTGGGTGCCGCTCCTTGCATCGCTCAAGGAGGCGGTGGTCACCCGGAAGTACCGGCGCATCGCCGTCGTGGGCGTGCCCTGCGTGGCACGGGCGACGCAGATGATACGGACGAGCAACCACGACCTCCTCAAGCCCTACGCGAAGGCGATCCGGCTCGTGATCGGCCTCTTCTGCACGGAGACCTTCGACTACGCGAAGCTGGTCGAGGGGAAACTGCAATCGGAGCAGAAGATCGAGCCCTGGGAGATCAACCGCCTCGACATCAAGGGCAAGATGGACGTCTACCTGCAGGACGGAGAGGAGGTCGCCATTCCGCTCGCCGACCTGGAAGAGTCCGTCCGGCCCGGGTGCCGGGTCTGCACCGACTTTACGGCGGTGGAGGCGGACGTCTCGGCCGGAGCCGTCGGGTCGCCGGACGGCTACACGACGCTCATCGTCCGGAACGACATCGGCAAAGGGTTCGTCGACCGTGCGGTCTGGCGGGGGAAGCTTGCGACCGGCGGCAGCGTCGATCTCTCCGCCGTCGAGCGCCTGGCGAAGAAAAAAGCAGAGCGCCAGGCGGAATAACCCTTTTTTTGACGGACCGGAGTTTCGAAAAGTTCCTGCCCGGTGCATCGCCGGGGAGCGGTCGGCTCCCGAAGGGAGGAACGCCGGAATTCGCGATCAAACAGCCCCGGGTGGACTCACCCGGCCGCAGGATCAAGAGGAAGAGTGATATTTGATGAAAAACCATAGAGCATCGGTAGTGTAAGCAGCAGTTTAGAAGATGTCTCATGAGATTTGCAAGGAGCATTCCCCTCACAGATAAAGGATTGAGGATACAGTTACTATCCAGCGGGTGGAAACAGATCAAAGAGCCCGCAAACCTCCGGGCTGCAACGTTGCTGTCACTGCCGTTTGCCTTTATACTCGGGGCAATCACGCTGGCGATCACGTACGGGTTAGATCCTTCGATATATGCTTTCTTAAGAGACGGTCAGCGGTTCTCCGTCACGATCCCTTTCAATCTATCTACCCTGCTTTTTATTCTGGCGGCCCCTCTTTTTATAAGCGCCCACGAACTTATTCACGCCGCGTTCATTCCGAATGTTATGAGATCGGATAAAACGTTCTGGGGAATAAACGGAGTGTTCGGATTTGTTTTTACGACCGAAGAGATCGAAAAAGGGCGGTTTCTCATCATCTCCATCATGCCCTATCTGATATTGTCGGTGATGCTGCCGTACATCCTTTCGATCTTCAGCTGGCTCAATGGATACACCATATTTCTCTGCTTACTCAATGCTATGGGGTCCTGTGTGGATTTTTTGAATGCGGGTCTTATAGTCATTCAGGTGCCCAGCGGGGCCACGATCGTCAACAACGGTTTTGAAACATACTACAAAGCGACCGTTCCCCCTTCACCCGCCGGGGGCATTTAGGGTTTTTTTCAGACCGAAGTGCCCCAATCTCAGCATATCGATCATTCCGTTCCGATCTTGATCCGTCATATGCAGGCGGGGAGGGGGTTACCTCGCTCTCTCCCCCGCCTGCTCTGCCGCATACCCGATCCCGACCGCAATGATCGGAATGACGAGGTAGCGAAGACCGATCTGCGCCATGTAGGTGCCGGCGTCCATCCCGGAGAGAGGCAGGAGGACGACGGCGTCGAGCGCCCAGTTGATCAGGAGCCATACGCCGCCGAGCAGGGCGCCTTCCCGGACGAAGCGGGCATGCACACCCCTGAAATAGACCAGGATGAGGAAGGTGCCGAGCGCGGCGGAGAAGACGAGCAGGATCGACTTGATCAGGAAGAGGTCGTAGAGCGGCTCACCCTCCGGCGAATAGAACGGGATTGAGAGCAGGAAGGGGAGGAGCCAGGTGAGGAAGCCGAAGCCGACGAGTTTTCCGGCCGATGTTGCGTTCATAGAATGAGGTAACTCTCCGACGGGATATACCGATCGAGATTGCCCCGGGGTATGTGTCGCGGTCTGCCCGGCAGCCGCCCTCCGGTTCGCGCCGGGAGATGCCGCGGTGGCGGCGATCCCGGAGAATTCCCTCGCCGGGGGACTGATCGATGCGGTCGCCACGGTGACGGCCGACCCCGGGACGATGAACCGTCGTCCACCTGCTCATGCTGATCGGCGCGGTGGCGCTCGTGCCGAAGGAAGCGCCGGTCCGACGCGACGGTCGTGAAACCGTCTGTGCGGTCAAGACGGACAGTATCAGCGAAACCGTGATCGTCCGTCCTGGAGAGCGGGTGCCGGTCGGACGGCACGGTTGTCACCGGGTCGTCGTACGTCGACCAGGCCGCGGTACACGGGAGAACCGGTTCCCGTGGCCGCGGTCCCCGGCGGGGACATGCCCCGATGCAGCAGAGGTCCGGGTGGCTCAGACCTCCTTTCCGGCCTCCGTCCCTTTCGGTGGCACCGGAGTATCATTCGGTGTTACCGTGTCCCCGTCCAGGGTCACCGGAGTATCATCCGGCGTTACCCGGGTCTCGTTTAGGGTCACCGGGGTCCTGTCCGGCGTTACCGTGTCCCCGTCCAGGGTCACCGGGGTCCCGTCCGGTGTTACCCGGGTCTCCCCCGGAACCTCCCTGATCAGCCCTGCGTTCAGCGTTAACGTCTCCGACGGCGCAACGGAGAACCGATCCGTTGTTCCCGTCCCGGGGTCGACGTCGCTCCCGGAGCCGGGAGCGGTGAAATCAAAGTCCTCCGGCGGCACAAATCGGAGGAAGTAGCGCCAATCCCCGTCGACACGGAAGATGTACTCACCGTCGTCTCCGGTGATCGTGGAGTTCAACAGCCTGTCGTCAGGAGTCCTGAGTTCTACGCGGACACCCGGGAAAACAGGCTCGTCTGTGTCCCGGGCGCCGTTAGCGTTGGTGTCGTTCCAGACGGTGCCGGCAACAAAACTCGGCGGCTGTGGCGGCTCTACATAATACATCCCGGCATCCCTGACGACTGTATCATCCCCGCTGATCGTGAAAGGATCGGTCATACCGGTCGCCGGGTCTGCGTGGCTGTCCCCGCCGGGGTTTGTGAAGACGTAATTCTCCGGTGGAATGAACTCAAGGGAGTACTCTCCGGGCAGGAGGGGACCGAAAAGGTACGTTGCCCCGGCGAAGTAGACCGTACTTCTTGTGTGGGCCGACGCCACCACAGCGCCGTCCGCATCCAGGAGCCGGACCTCGACGCCGGATATGCCCTCTCCCATGTGATCCCAGACACCGTCCCTGTTATTATCGTACCAGGTCGTTCCGTAGACCCAGCCATATGCTGCCGCCGGGGTTTCGGTCTGGTATTCCCCGACGAGACCTGCATTCAGGGTTTCTCCCCCGACTTCCACAAATCCCTCAGTTCCAAGTTCCGCATCTGCGTAACCCCCGTCCCTCCTGGCATCGCTGTCCTGGCCAGGGACGGTGAAAGAGTAGCCGTCTGGAAGAGGGAAGGAGACGCCGCCGTAGCCCCAGTAAGACCACTTCTGGCTCGGGAAGCCGTATGAGCCGTTGGAATCGGTGACTGTACCGCCGATCAGTGAGGGCTTGGGATTGAACAGGTGGATGCGGATGCCGGGGACACCCGGGTCACCCGGGTCACGGATGCCGTCTGCGTTCAGGTCGTACCAGACCCCCCCTGAAAACGCGCGGGCGCCCATGACCAGCCCTGCATCCCGCGTTACGGTCTCTGACGGCACAACGTCGAACGTATCCGTTGTCCCTGTCTCGGGGTCGACGTCGCTCCAAGGGCCGGGCGTGACGAATGTTACCTTGGACCGCTTCGACGGCGCAAACCGGAGGTAGTAGCACCCGGGCTCGTCGACACAGAAGGTGTACACGCCGTCGTCCCGGGTGATCATCGAGTCTACCAGTACGCCGTCGGCACTTCTGAGTTCTACGCAGATACCCGAATAAGCATCATCATTGCCGCGAATTTCATCGATTAAGTCAATGGCAAGCCAGACGAAGCCGGTGACGATACCCGGCTCCCCGGAAGGCGGAGTCGCTGCAACCATCCCGGCATCCAGAGCGGCCTCTGTCCTATTCTCGGTGAGCGTAACGTTCTCTGTCCTCCCGGTCGCCGGGTCCGCGTCGCTGTCAAGGGTGTCATCGCCGCCCTGGCATGCGGCAGTGAAGGTGTAGCCCTGCGGCGGGTCGAAGATCAGGTAGTAGTCGCCCGGCGGCAGACAGGTGAAGAGGTATCGCCCTGCCGTATCGGTCGTCGTGGCGTCGACGGGCGTGCCGTTTGTGCAGTAGAGCGTTATTGAGGCGCAGGGAAGCCCCGTTTCCTCACAGTCCTGAATGCCGTCTTCGTCCGTGTCTATCCAGACAAAACCGTCAACCGACCCGGTTGTCTCCGGCTGCGGCACGATGAATCCGGCGTCCCACCCGTCCTGCGTCTCCCCGGCCCCGAGGGCGATCTGGTTTGTTCTGCCGGTCGTTCGGTTCGCGTCGCTGTCGCACGCATCCTCGTCACCGACATCCTGCCTCGTAAAGACCATTCCCGCCGGGGGCACGAACTTCACGACGTAGTCTCCGGGCGTAAGGCAGGCGAAGAGGTACCTGCCGTCCGCACCGGTCTTCGTTGCGGCGACCTCACAGAGTTCCGCATCCAGGAGCGTAACGTTGACGCCTTCGATCCCCGGTTCTCCAGAGTCCTGGATGCCGTCTCTGTTGGTGTCGTTCCAGACGAAGTCACCGATCGAGGATGGTGCGGCAGTGGGTGTAACAGTAGGTGTAGCAGTGGATGTAGCAGTGGGTGTGGGCTCCGGGTTCGTCGGCGTCGGGCAGTTCTCCGGCAGGTTCAACGGTTGTGAAGATGCTTTCGACACAGCCCGCGGATTTACGGTGAATTTGACGACCCAGGCATCGGTATCCACCGCCCCATCCTTCCCGGTCGCGTTGAACGTCCCGGCAAAGGCGTACTCGGTGTTCGATACCTGGACGACCGATGCCGCCCGGTCTCCCGGGTTGGCCCCGCCGAGCGTCATGCTTCCTTTAACTCCCCCGAAGCTGTCGAGTTTGACGGCCCAGGCGTCACCTCCGGCAGGATTCTGCCCGCTCTCCCCGACAAAGAGATATCCTCCATCGGCCGTGGCGATGATCGATTCGGCGGACTCGTTCGTCCCCGCGTCTCCGTAGGTCCGGTTCCAGGCAACCCTGCCGTTAGACCCCATCCTGACAACCAGGGCATCACTCTCGGTCCGGTTGGCCGCACCCCACCTCACGGAACTCCCGGCAAAGACGAGGCCTCCGTCCGGTGCCGCCGCGAGCGCCCGGGCGGTATCATTTCCGGGGCCGCCAAATGTCGTGTTCCAGACCTCGGCCCCTGCGGGGTCGAGTTTCGCGACCCAGGCGTCGGTGGCGGACGCCCCGAACGACTCAGTGCTCCCTGCGACGGCGATGTTGCCGTCGGTAGTCTCAATGACCGAGTATGCGGCATCAGAGCGGTCCGGTTCGCCGAAGGTCCGTCTCCAGTCTTCACCCCCGGTGGCGTTGACCTTGATCACCAGGATATCGGTGGCAGAGGACCCCCGGGGTGTGACCGTCCCGGCGACGACGTAGCCGCCGTCACGGGTCTTTGCGGCCGCGTATGACGATGCATTGACGTCGGCCCCATAAAACGTCCTGTTCCAGACGATCTCTCCCCGGGGATCGAGGATGAGTGACCCCGCAAAGAGGTAGTTCCCGTCGGCTGTGTTGACCAGCGCCCGCGCGGCATCCCCCCCGCCGGCGTCGAACGTCCGGTTCCAGCGCTCGTCTCCGGTTCCGGTCAGGTTGACGGCCCAGGCGTTACGTTCCCCTACCCCGAGCGGACCGGTATCACCGACGAAGAGGTATCCTTTCTCGTCCGGACACGAAAGGAGGGTGTATGCCGAGTCGTTTGCGTCCGGCCCGCCGTAGGTTTTGTTCCAGGTTACCGAGAAGTGTACTGCGGCCGCGCTCGACGTCGCGACGAGCGTGCAGACCAGCAGCACAATTATCAAACTGAGGTTTCGCATCATATGTCACATCTTCTGGTTTGATGTTGCTCCCTCACACGCCCCGGTGATTGCATGCGTTATCCGAAGATGAGTGAAATGGTGGGCCCTGTTAGGGATGCTGGTTATGGGATCTGCGGTCCTGACGGTCGGTATTCAACTGTGAAGCAGTGTCTGAAACACCGTTCGCGGAGAGGATGGGCCATAGTAAGCCTAGAGGTATAAGAATCTATCTAAGGTTCTCGTGGGGGTCAACACCCCGGTTCGTCGGACCGTCCCGGAAGTCCGGGCGGCAGGAGCCCTCCGGGGCCGGGACTGCCATGCTGCCGTATTCTTGCACGGATCGAGCCACCGACCGCCGCCGGGAGCATCGCAGCGATTCAAAAAAGAAGCGAGGGCCGGCGTCCCGGGTGACCGTGTCACTGCCGCCTTACTATGAAGGGGCGGTCACGCCGGTCAGCACGGCTGGCCCCGCCCCGGGCCTGTGAAGATAGAGTCCTCGGCGCAGTGAACGTCAGGGAGTACCCTCCGGCGGGTCGATCAAAATCTCTCCCGATGATATGGGCGCACCGGCCCGCCGGTCGATGAAGCGGTAGGTCAGGTGGTACTTACCACACTCGATCTCGCTGCCCCCGAGGGTGACGTTGCCATTATCCTTATCATATTCGCCGATGGAGACTTTAAACCGGTCCCCCAGTCGAACGATCGATTCGTCCGGGTCAAAGCACGCGATACGCTCCCCCGTATCGTCGTTACTGAGTATCATGCGCAGGGTAGAATTTTCGCGTAAACCGATGCTCACCGCCAGTTGATCGACGTCGAACGCATCCCCGGCCCTGTGCTCGAAGACGACCTGATATGCATCCGTGTCCTTATCTACCATCGTCCCGGAGGCGACCAGGTCCGCCTTTATCGGCTGCGTGGTATCCCCGGCCGCACCGGTGGCGTAGACCGCCACAAGGGCCACGATGATCAGCGTCACGGAGATCATCAGCATCACGCCGATCACCTCGGACACAGCGTCATCGGAAAAATATCCATCATACTTCATGCCATTCACCGCTCCTTTAAGAGAATGCTGCTCTTATGCAGGAGAACCCCGCTCGGCAGGTGGTAGACCGCCACCTCGACCACGGCCGACCGCCCGATGCACTCCTCCAGTTCGTCCTCCGGAAGGTCGAGGAACCCGGCGGTCTCCTCCTGGTTCCCGGTGCTCGAACCGTTTCCTGTCCTCCAGACATCGGTTCCACCAAGGTTCTCAATGAACTTCAACGGCTTTTCCTTCTCCAGCTCCTCCCTCAAGTCGTACGATGCGGCACGCAGCTCCCCGTCCTCCAGGTGGACCCAGGTGTTGACCCTGAGGTCCCGGAGCCGGACCTGGTCCCCGCCCCGGTGCTCGAAGACGAGGGTGAAGTCATCCCCGCTTCCGGCGGAATACACCGCAAGGTCCACCGAGGGGGGAGGGTCCTTTGTATCGGCGGCCCCGCCGGCGAACGAGGCGACGAGCGCGGCGAGGATGACCACGATTGCGAGAAGAAGGACTACCCCGATAACCGAGGAGACCGCCGCCTCCCGGTCTACCATACGCCCACCTCGACGTTCACGATCCGGAGGGTCACGTTCACGGAAGGCTCGAACGTAAGCGTATGCATGTGAATCTGGGACAATTCCTCAAAATAGTACCTATCGTAGGGGTGGTCCTCGATCGTATCGTTGCAGAGTGTCTCCAGATGACCCTTTATCCCGGCTGAAGGGTTGAGAGTAGTGAGGTTGAGGTAAGGAGTGACGGAATCGTTGCAGACGAGCTTAGTTACGCCGGCGATCCGGTCTGGCTCTGGAATGGTTGCATTCAGCTTGAGCACGGCTCTTCCGCTCCCGGTGACGAACGACCCGCCTTCTTTCGGAGGGGGAGGGGTGAGGTTCACCAGGGTGATCACGATCTCATTCCCGAATCGGGACATGTCGATGAAAGAGCGCAGGAACTCGCCGCTGTCGGCCCGTGCCCCGGAGACGTTGTTGTAACTCGAAGACTGGGGCACCGTCACGTTGTCTTTCGTCACCGCAACGAACCCGTACTCCCAGAGGTAGCCCTGCGGCTCCCAGGCCGTGAACGAGGGCACGTAGGAGACGTTCACCAGGGAGGCATTTCCAGTCATCATCGCATCAGTCTGGTTGGTTACGGTTACGTTCACCAGAGGCACCTGTGTTATCGTGACCGAACCGCTCGACCGGACCGGGCTTAAGAGGATATCACCCCCCCCGAGGGAGAACGGCTCGCTGAACCGGGTGCTCGTCCTGTCCGAGACAACATGACTGCCCGAGACAACATGATCGATATCCGAACCGAACCTGGCAAAGGCGTCCGCCACCTCGCGGGAGTGCTCGATCTCGGACTGCTGCTTCAGCCCGGGAAGATACGTTGCAGAGTAGATCGCGATCAGCGTGACAATGATGCCGAGGACCAGCATCAGCGCGATCACGGTCGAGACCGCGTCGTCCTTCTCCATCATGGGACCACCCTTGGATATGGGACCTCCCCCGAATAGATGACGTTCTTCGGTGTGATCAGCCGTACGATATCCCCGCGTTTAAGCTCGGGGTTGAGCGTGACATTCAGATATCCGCCGAGATCGAACGCTGCGGTCCCGTCGTCGGCGTGGTCGCGGAGGTCGAAGTCACGGTGTGAATACTCCTCCCTGATCCCATCCTCCTTCCGGATAACGACCACCGCGAGGTCCTTCTTCTCCACCCAGTCGCCCCCTTTATGCCAGAAGATCACGACGGTGTCGTTTTCCACCACGGAAGTGCCGTTCGCATTCTTCATCGCGACATCGACGCTCGGCTCCCGGCCGCCCGGGATCAGGGAGAACGCCGACGTGGCAAAGAGGGCTACGAGGATGACGACCAGCGCGATCATGATCATCTCGCCGATGACCGAGGAGACCGCTTCGTCGTGCTGTAATCTGCCTTTCATGAAACCGCCTTCATATTATGTAGACAAAGAGGATCACCGTCGCGGCCAGCATCACGCAGGCATGCTTGAGGCCGGCAAGGATACTGTTCGCAGATAACTGCCCCGCCATGATCCCCGAGAAGAACCCGAGGATGATCCCGACATGGAACATTTCGCGGACGTTCGCACTGATATCGAAGGTAACGTCGTATGCGGAGAAACTTGAGATGAAAGCGACGTTCAGCTGGTACGCCGAATAGAGGTAGATGCCGAACGAGAGGTAGATAACGGCGAGGTAGACGAACGAGACGTTCAACCGCTTCGCCTTCATCTTGATATAGTGCTGGAGGTCGTTGATTGCAATCGTCAGGATCTCGCGGATGTAATCGGTCACCTCGCTTGCCCGCACCAGGAGGGAGATCGCCCGCTTCACCGAGACAAGACCGATACGCTCCTCCATCCGCACAAGCGCACCCGAAACGCTGGAGCCGAGCCTGAGTTCATCGGCCGCGACCTTTATCTCGTGGGAGAGAACGCCCATCTTGGTGTTGGCGATCATGAAGATGGCGCCCTGCAGCGTCATGCCGATGTCGCGCATATCCGCGATCTCGGCGAGGAACTCGGGCAGCTGCTTCTCGACCGCCATGACGTAGCGGCGGCGCAGCTCGTAGGCGATCATCACCGGGATCACGGCCACGATGACGGCAAGACAGAGGAAGACCTCCATGGTGTAGGTGGGGAAGAGCGATTCGAAGAAGCTGAACTGCAGGCTGAGGAACAGCGCACCGAGAGCCCCCACGCCGATCACCGCCCCGACCGTATAGTCGGAGATGAAGAAGGTCACGGGATGGCGGAGGATCTCTAAGATGCGCAGCCAGCGTTTCCGGGACTCGAGGCTTTTGAGGAATTTTTCGTCCGGCTCGCCCCCGGTTTCGGCATCCAGGATCTCGGTGCCGAACTCGGACTCCCGGATCTCGCGGCGCGCGACGTCGAGGTTGTCCGGCGGAAGGAGGACGTAGAGGATGAAGATGAGGGCAATCGCCCCCAGCGGGAGGCCGAGGTACATGAGCGGCATGATGCCCGCGAGCTGGTTCTGTCCGGCGAGGTTCTGCGCCACCAGCATGATGATGATCGCGATCGGCCCGGCGACGAACGCCGTCACGTAGACCTCGGCGATCATCTCCAGGATCTGGAGGAGCGACTCCTGCTCCTGCCGCGCAAGTTCGCGGTAGGTCTCGGACTTGGAGTTGAAGAAACTGGTGAGGTTGCCGCCGCTCCGGTAGACCAGCGCAAGGTCGTTTATCAGTTCCTTGAAGTTGGCGGACGGCGTGACCTCCTGGACGTTTCGCATCGCGGTGAGGAGATCGAGGCCGAAGACCTCCACGTCCCTGACGATGAGCCCGCACTCCTTTGAAACCTCCCCATAGAGGTCGCCCGCCTCATAAACGCTCCGGAAGATGCCGTAGAGCGTCATGGTCGAGGAGAGCGCCTGCATGTAGGTGACGGCATGGGGAAGGTCCGCCTCGATCCGCGTCCGGCGCCCCTGCGCCTGGAGGAGAGGATACAGGTAAATAAGAAGAAGAAGCAGGCCGACGACGGCGACGAAACCGAGCAGGACGGTGACGCCGTAGGGGAGGAAGGGGAGGATGTTCACCTCGACCCCGAGGATGGAGAGGAGGAGAACGGAGAGGATGTAGAGGAAACCGGCAAGCAGGGTTATGACCAGGCCGTACTGAAGATACCGGGAGGCGGGGATCGGTATGTGCGCCGAGAGCAGCGAGTGCGCCAGCTCATCCCTGAAGTTGCGGAACGTCGCTATATCGGTCATTGCTGTTCCCGCACCATCATTTCCTGCACCATCTGCCCGACCTTCAAAGGAGAGAGAGCGCCCTGGTGAATCATATCCGTGAGGGCGTCTCTTCGCACGGCGATGGCGGCTTCGAGCTGCTCCCGGTCCCAGCCGTTCCGGTAGGCGATATCGTCAAAGACGGCCGACCGCTCGTAGACCCTGACGAACCGGTCCGTCCGGTGGTCCCAGGTAAAGAGCGGCTCCCACCGGACCTGGTCGTCGACGACCCGGATCTCGTTCAACGAGAGGCACCGGCGGAACCCTCTCCCCCCCTCGTAGAGGAGGCTCTGCACCAGGATAAGGTCGAGGGCGTTGAACATCGCCACCGGGACGTTGATGGGTTCGTGGGTCAGGCGGTTCACCGTCTCCTGCACGTTTCCTGCGTGAACGGTGGAGTAGGTGGTGTGTCCGGTGTTCATCGCCTGAAAGAGGGTCTGCGCCTCTTCGCCGCGCACCTCGCCGACAATGATGTACTCGGGCCGCTGACGCAGCGCCGCTTTGAGGAGGTAGAACATGCCGACGTTGCCGGTGCCGCTGACGTTGGCGCTCTCCCGCGTCCGCATCGGCAGCCAGTTGATGTGTGGGAGCTGGATCTCACGGGTATCCTCAATGGAGACGATCTTTGCCACCGGGGGGATGAAGAACGAGATGGCGTTCATCGTCGAGGTCTTTCCGCTTGCCGTTCCCCCGGTGACGATCATGCTTTTGCGGTTTTCGACCGCGAGCCAGATATGCGCCATCAGGTCGGCGTCGTAGGTGTTGTTGTCGATGAGGCTGACCGGAGTCAGGGGGTCGGCGCGGAACTTCCGGACGGTAAACGAGCTCCCCCGGGAAGAGACGATGTCCGAGTAGGTGATCTGTGCTCGCGAGCCTTCGGGAAGGGCGGCATCGATGAGCGGGGTCGAGAGGGAGAGTTGTTTGTCGGCCTTCTGGGCGAGTTTGAGCACGAATTTGTTCAGTTCTTCGCCGTCAAAGACGCAGTTCGTCTGGATGTTGGCGTACCTCCGGTGATAGAGGAAGATCGGGATCTCCGGGCCGTTGCAGGTGATGTCTTCGATCCGGTCGTCGTTCATCAGCGGGTCGAGCTTTCCGTAGCCGAGGAAATTGCGCCGGAGGTAGTACATGAGTACCTCCACCCGGTCGTCGGCGATCTCCGGGTCGAAGGAGCGGATCACTCTCCTGAGGAGGTCCGGATCGAGACCGAGTTCGCCTCTTTTGCGGGCGGTGTCGTAGATGAGCGTTGCCCGGAGCTGCTCGAACGTCTCTTCCAGGACGATCAGTTCTTTCTCCGTTACCTTTGGCTCGACAACCTCGTAGCCGAGGGTGATCGCGTCCTTTCGGAAGATGTTGACGTAGGAGAACGGGGGGACCAGCCAGTACCGTTCTACAATGTCCAGGGCCGGGTCGGCGGGCGGGAGTTCGAGGATCATCGGGCCGGGGTCGGGGACTTCGTCTGCGACAACACCGTCCCCGGCAGGGGTCGTTTTCACCCTCCTGCCGAACAGGGAAGAGAAGTCGAACATCATATCCCTCCGTGGTAGGCTGTTTCTGCCGGTTTGCCGTGATACTCGACGGTCACGTCCACCTCGCAGTTCCGGACAAAGACCGCCAGCGCGTAGTCGCCGGGACCGAAAACCGCCTCATTCTTTCGCATATCTGCACCGTAGACCGTCTGCCAGCCGAAGGTTCGGTCAAAGACGGCGGCACCGTCTTCGATGCGGTAGAGCGCGAACCGGACGTCGCTGTACGGGGTCATCTCCTTATCGGAACGGTCTTCGTCCATATTCTGCACGGTGTAGGCGACCCGCCAGGGAACCGGGGCGATGACTTCGGTGACGCCCCAGAGCGAATAGGCTTCCCGGTTCTGGAGCAGCGGGTCCCGCATCTCAAGGAAGTTGTCGTGGATCCGCCATTTGTCGTCGTAGGTCCAGGAGATCCCGGCCGGGTACCAGGTGCCCGTGTAATAATCCCGGACCGGCTCAAGCCAGGTCAGCAACGGCGGGGAGGGATTGGAGACCGGGATGCGAAGAGCCGACGTGAGACTTTCGTTCGCCGAGAACGGGGGCGCCTCCCCGAGAGGCTGGCTCCCGGCGACGGTGGTGCCGGCATCGAGCCGGTCGTCGCGCGAGAGGACGTGACCCAGCCAGAGGCCGTCTCCGCCGTTGAAGAACGGGTCCATCCCGTCGTAGGCGCTGCGGTCGACGCCTTTCTCCGTGGTGTTCACGGCCCAGGCCGCCGAGACGATGATCGGCTGGTTCCAGACGGCATCCTCCACGACGACCGTATGGAGACCCGGCACTTCCGCCCCGGCGACGAACGTCCGGTTCGCCGGATAGTAGCGCACGTCCTCGAAGGTGCCCGATCCGGTGGCGTTCTGCCAGACGGCTTCGCCGGAGAACCACCCCGATGCAGGATCGCCGCTCGCGGGGAGAGACCCGTCATATGTCCCGTTCTCCGGGAAGTAGGCGAACCTGCCTGCGGGGGCCTCCGCCACGGCCCAATAGAGCCGCCCGGGGATTGTACCGTCGGTGACGAGGCCGAGAGCGGTGGCTTCGGGGATGATCGTGCGCCGGTCATGCGTTGCGGGGTAGTAGAGGAGGGAGACGCCGTAGCCCATCCGGTCAAGGATGGCGGCGGCAAGGATGGCATGGTCCTCGCTGTCGCCTCCCTGCCCGGCAAGGGTTACGACGGGGTAGTTCGAGTAATCGGCAGAGGCGAGGCGTTCCGCGTCCGTGGTGTAGTTGAGGCTCGCCACAAAGGCGAGGACGTTAGAGACGGTATCGCTGTCGCCGAACCCCGACTCACGGGACGTGGCAAGGAACCAATCTGCAACGGCGTCGACGACCCCGTCGTCGCCGTCGGTCACGACATACTCCGCCATGCGCTGCGGTTTGTCTTCGCCCGACCCGTATGCCGGGGAGAGGAAACGCTCGTAGGTATCTTCCGGGATGTAGAGGTCCATCGTCATCCCGGCTCCCTGATACGACCAGTTGTAGGACTTCGGCCCGGCGGGCGTCTCCTCCGGAGGCTCCTCTTCGGTCCCGGGGTCCGGGAGATAGGGGTCCGGGGTGACGGGGGCCGGCTCCTGCTCCTGGCCGGGAAAGCCGATGCCGGAAAACCAGAGGACGGCAACGACACCGACGACGGCGATGGCGATCACAAGAACCCCGATGACCTTCTTGAACAGAGACTCGTCAAAGGCGAGGTCCACGGTTACCGCCTCCTCGCGAGGAACACTCCGACCATCGCGGCAATTGCGAGGTACACCGCAAACCCGGGGGACTGGGTGGACGTGGGCAGGGATATGGGCGTAAAGTCGGGCCTTTCGCCGGCGGTGGAGTCCGGGGAGCCCTGCGGGGAATACTGGTTCCACGTCTCGGTGGCCGCGGGGGTCAGGGAGGGGAATGGATTTGGCGCCTCAGTGACCGTGGCGTTTCGCTGGCTCCCTTCAGGGAGGAGTTCAAAGGTGCTGGTCGTCTTGTAGTTGACCTCCTTACAGGTGACGGTGATCTGGTAGATCCCCGGATACCAGGAACTGGTATCGATAGGATGCTCGTCGTAGGAGAACGGCCGCGCCTTCTGGACCGGGTCATATTTTCCGGGGATGGTCTCGTTGATCGGGATCTTCATCGCGGTGTTCGCCTTGCCCGACTCATAGAGGTCGAGCGCGGCGATCGTCAGGACCAGGTCGTCGTGAATGTCCGTTTTGTCGGCGGTCGTTCCTTTTCCGGCAAGGTTGGTGGTCCCGCTGACGATCAGTTCGTCCCCGACGAGCACTTCCCCGACCGGTTTGATCCGGACGATCGGGTCTTCGACCGTGAAGGTGTCCATCACGTAGAGGTCGTCCCTGGACGACGAATCCAGCGCCCGTACCAGGGCCTCGGCAGCAGCCCGGCCCTCGAGCATCCCGATATTCACGACCTCGCCGCCGTCGACCATGTACAGCCGGTTCACGTTACCCCTGAAGTTGAGGTTGTTCTCGGGCAGGACGTCGAACTCGTTGTCCGTTCCCGGGTGGTGGTAGACGATGAAATAAGTCCCCGGGGAGAGGTCGTAAGTGAAGTTCCGCGCGAGCGTGATCCCGTAGGACCCGTCGTCGTCGAGGGGGAACCGGGGGTTATAGTCGGCGTACTTGAAGTTCGGGCCGAAGATGTACCACTTCATATGCCCCACGGAACTGGAAGTATGACCGGGGCTCCCGCGGCCGTACCACCACGAATAGAGGTAGTCTCCGCGGGCGAACACTCCCCCCGTCTCTTCATCGAACTTTGCGTGAAGGGACGGCATGTTGAGCTCGTAGTCCCACGACGGCGGGACCTCGCCGTCGATGGAGCCCGGGGCTCCCGGATAATTGCTTCTCTCCTCGCCGATCGGCTGAAAGTTGACATGGACGGTGTAGGTCCCCGCATCGCAGGAGATCAGCGAGGTGTCCCACGAATATCCCCAGATTCTGAGGAGCGGGTTATAGTAGGTCACGGTGAACGTCGCGGGTACGCCGTCTTCAACGGCCCGCGAGAGGTCGGTCAGGGGCGCGCCGTTTGGGGGCAGGTTGGGCCCCGTGACGTAAAGGTAGAGCGGGACGAGGGACAGCGAGTCCGAGGCTCCGAGGCCGGCTACGGTCCCGCTCAACTCGATGATGTCGCCGATGGCGTAGAGCTGCTGGTCCGGCTCATCGAAGACCAGCGTCATGACCTTCTGATCGATACTGAAGGTTGCCTTCACCGGCTGGAAGATATCGGGGCCGGTTGCCTGGATCGTATAACTGGTGACCGGAGCCCCGTCCGGGATATGGATCTGCAGCCGGACGGTGCCGTCCCACCCGGGGTGAACGCGCACATGGTAGTCGGAGAACCGGGTGTCCCACCCGCCGCCGTCAAAGATGGGGTAGTCCTCCCCCGCCGGGGGTTCGGGGAGGGTAATGTCGTAGTACGTGAAGGGCGTCCCCTGGACCGTGAAGTAGAGGTCTCCGCCGCGCTCCGCGGTCGTCTCATTGAGAATGATTGCGGGCGGGTAGTCCCGCACCGTGAAGGTGTATGGCACTTCGCGGTTGAGGTCGTTGAGGGTCATCCGGAAGACCATCGTCACCTGGGTGTCCCGGGAGACGCCGCCCTGATCCGCGAACCGGAAGACGAGGGTGTCGTCCCAGACTGCAGGGTCTGCGGAGAGGTCCTCAAGCGAGACCGTGTCCCCGGCAATGTTCGTGATGCTCGATGTTTTGACGTTGCCCTGCAGTTCATACTCGTACCACGGGCCCTGGAACTCGCTGAGCGGGAGGTTGTGGTCGGGGAGCAGGAACTGCATTCCCATCCGGTAGGGCAGGGGATTCTGCCTGCTGGGGTTCGGTACAGGCTCGACATCCGTCCCAAAGGTGCGCATCATCACCTGTCCGAGACTGCCGGCAACATCCTGCACCAGGCAGTATCTGCCCTGATCAACCGTCCCGTCGCTGTAAACAGGATAGTATTGGCCGGGACTTCCACGGATGTAATTCGCGATGCTGCTGGTGAGAGAGATCGGGTCGGTCTGCTGCCCCCCGGAATCGATCCTGACCATCCGGACCGGGTTCCCCTTTACCGGGTCGGAGAACGCCGAAAAGTTCACGGTCCTCTCTCCCTGAAAAACGGTATCGCCGGGGCTGATCCCGGCGTTGGGTCCTTCGGGTGTTACGAACCGTGCCGAAGCCGCCGGAGCGAAAACAGCCAGGAGGAGGAGCGCCGCTGCGAGTACCACCATGATCCGATATCTGTCCATATATCTGAGACTCCTTGGGGCGGGGATGCACCACATTGTCAAATTTATTTGTTATATCGCTATTTCACTTTGTTGCGATGCAGAGGTGCATTGCATCAGAGAATTTCAGTTTTGAAAGGCATGTTTTCGAAAAATAAGGCAATCAATGGGGTATTTAGAAAAGTTAATGCCATATGGAAGAGATAAAGCATTTAAACATAATTTTATCTAACTAAAATTAATTTGTCTGATGGAGAACAACGACATGGACATGTTATCCTGGAAAGAACACCGATGCCGGGGAAAAGAGCACATCTGCGCCCCGGTGAACGATGATGCGGTCTCGCCGGTCGTCGGCGTGATGCTGATGCTCGTCGTAACGATCATCATCGCCGCGATCGTCAGCAGTTTCGCCGGGGGCCTCGGGTCCAGCAGCAGTAAGGCACCGGCGGCGACGCTGGCAATCAAGATGGTTGCCGGGCCGAACGACACGAACGTGACCATCGAACACCTGGGCGGCGATCCTCTGGCGACAAAGGACCTCCAGATCGTCAGCTTGTACACCGTTCCGGAGATGTGGGGCGCGGGCCATGACGGTAGCTCGCTGCAAGAGGCCGGGCGCGTCATTAAACACACCATCGACGGACGGCTTGCCCCGATTCCAGAAAACGCCCTCGACCAGAGCGCCGCAGGGTACCCGTTTACTCCGCAGGTGACCAACGACGACAGCATCGTCTCCACGCGAACCGCGGACCAGACGTTCGGGACGGCGATTCTTGTGCCAGGCAGTCGGCTCACGTTCGACCGCGACAACTTCCTTGGGTTTGAGACGGACCAGCGTTGCGTCTACGACTGGCATACGAAAAAGTCCGCGGGATACGGGTTCGGCGAAGGGGTTACCGTGCACGTGACGATCATTCACACCGGCAGCGGGAGCATTATCTACGACAGGGATGTGATTGTACCATGGTGAGGAGAGGAAACGAAGATGCAGTATCCCCGGTCATCGGTGTGATGTTGATGATCGTCGTCACGATCATCATTGCAGCAACGGTGAGCGCATTCTCCACAGGGTTCGTCTCGGATACGCACACCGCACCCCAAACCCAGGTCGCATACGTCGGGGTGCTGACGGGGCCGATAGACGGCCTTGGGGAGATCGGTCTCGTGTTCGAGAATAAAGGCGGAGAGACGCTGCTCCTCTCGGACCTGGAACTTCACCTGAAGTCGACGATGGCCGGGGGAGACGAGGCCTCGATCGCGTATGCCGACGCACCGTCGGAGACATATCGCGAGGTCACTGCGCCGAATGAAGTCCGTCTATCGGAAGATTTCACCTACCGGATGAAGAAGGTCGGGGTCCTTAATGATGTGAGGAATGCCACAACCGTGGCCAACTCAAAGATCAAGGCCGGGGACCGGTTCATCATCCACGCTGACCGCTACATCACGAACGGAGACAGCACCTATGGACGTGTGGCCTATGTTGCGGATCGCCGCGGCCTAGGAGCACCCCCAGGAGCGCCGCCGTATTCCAGCGGCGAGTTCGAGGTGAGCGGCAGGACGGCCTACACGCTCATCGACAGAAATACTGGAACTGCCATCTCCTCGGGCACTCTCGTGGGAAGTGTATTATGAACAATCAGATCAGGAACGGAAAACGTATGAATTCAGATAAGAACGACGCGGTCTCGCCGGTCATCGGCGTGATGCTGATGCTCGTCGTAACGATCATCATCGCCGCATTCGTATCGGTCTTTGCCGGAAACGCCTTTGGGAACACCGAAACAGCACCGGCAGCGGCCCTTGACGTAAAGATCCTGTCCAACGGCGGGAGCAACTCGGCGGACCCGCAATATGTCATGCTGATCGAGCACCACAGCGGGAGCAGCATCCCGACGTCCGATATGCGGATCGTCAGTTATTATACGCCGCCGTCGACGACAGGGAAGACCATGCAGCGCGGAGAATTGACGGCTATGACAAGAAATGCGACAGTGGCGAATATGAAGATCAACGGCGAGACGATCGCATCCGTAAAGGTCCCGTACCTCAACGACATCGCCCGGGGTAAACCCGGAGACGCGGGCACGAACTTCGGGGAGTATACGTTCGCTCCCGGGGACGTACTCAGCACGGGGGCCTCTCTAGGGACCGGAGCCGCCCTTGTCGGCTTGAATGATCTCACGACGCAGGAGCTACGCGAAGAATACGGGTTTAAGAGAGGTTCCGCAGTCGATATCGAGATCATCCATCTCCCGAGCCAGAAAAACCTCTACAGCGGGAGGGTGATTGTACAATGAAGGACAATGCTGTATCCCCGGTCATCGGGGTGATGTTGATGCTCGTCGTGACGATCATCATCGCCGCCATGGTGAGCGCATTCTCCGGCAGTGTTGTGCGGGACGAGACGCTTGCGCCGCAGGTCACACTCGCTGTATCGTATACCTCCAGTATCACGGATGAGGATAAGGAGAATGGGGTCCCGGATCATGGCGCAGACTTCAAACCGAACAACGGCATTGCGTTCCGCCTCTCCGGCGGGGATTCGTTCTCCCTCAGGGATATCACCATCCAGTTGAGACAGGGGGAGAACGTCATCAACTTCGATATGAACACGTATCTCAACTCGTCGGCGGCGGTCGATACGGAGAAAGTGACGATCGTAGAGAATCCCGATGGCAACGATACATACTTTGGACTCCCGGGAGGGGGCGATGAGTTGATAACCGTCGGCGATTCGTTCATGATCGTTGCCGACGACTGTTACGACAGCACAATGACCACCGACGCAACGATCGTGAAGGGACGGTTCCTCACCTGGTCTCCCGAGGATTCGGGAAGCACGTTCAGGGTACAGACCGATATACCCTTCAAGTACACGATCACCGACCAGCTGAGCGGCAAGCCCATGCAGAGCGGCACAATCATCCTCAGGTGATTTTGCGCTCCGGAACAGAAACGAGGTAACCGACAATGTATAGAGGTAAAAGAACTCTAAAGGCGTTCGTCGAAAACGAGCGTGCGGTCTCGCCGGTCGTCGGGGTGATGCTGATGCTCGTCGTAACGATCATCATCGCCGCTCTCGTCAGCAGTTTTGCCGGCGGCCTCAGCGACTCTGCCGAGCCAGCGCCGACGACGGCGTTCGAGATCAGCATGCGCGCGGGAGATGCCGTCGGCCGCGGGGCAACAACCAACGGGCCGGGTGCCGGACCGGAGTGCGTCGTGCTGACCATGGTCGCCGGGGAGACACTCCATTCCAAGGATATTCAGATCATTACGACCTACACGGTTCCAGAGACCTACAACGGGGTGGACGTGGTAAATGCCGGCAAGACCATCAAGCACACGCTGGACGGTGCGATCGGCAGCGTCCTCGACGAGGACGTGATGGAAGACGCCGCCTGGGACCCGAACTCGGACCCCTTCGTCCCCCAGGTGAACGCGTATTGGCCTGATGATCTGACTCACAGAAGCCTGGCTCCCGGGAACGGCATGGTCGGTTCCGGGACGCCCAGCTTCGGCGCCTGCCAGTTCAAACCAGGCGAACAGTACTGGTTCAAGGACCGGAGGGCGTTCCTCGGGTTCGATGTGGACGACAGGGTGAAGTACGGGTTCCAGGAGGGGTCCGTCGTCCACGT
The DNA here is from genome assembly GCF_002499755.1 of Methanoculleus sp. UBA291. Classification (NCBI taxonomy): domain Archaea; kingdom Methanobacteriati; phylum Methanobacteriota; class Methanomicrobia; order Methanomicrobiales; family Methanomicrobiaceae; genus Methanoculleus; species Methanoculleus sp. UBA291. Next base: position 75,044 of record NZ_DANC01000041.1, read on the forward strand.
GACGATCATCCACACGCCGTCGGGTCAGACCGTGTACGACAAGGATGTGGTGGCAACATGGTAATGACGGAAAAATTCACGGAGCATGCGGTCTCGCCGGTCGTCGGCGTTATGCTGATGGTCGTGGTGACGATCATCGTCGCGGCGGTTGTCAGTTCGTTTGCAACCGCCCTACCGGCGAATGTTGGTACGGCGTCGAACGCCCAGGTCGAACTGGTCGGGGTGTCTTCGGCGGGCTACAAAGATACCGAACCACCGTACTGGACCTATGGACAAATAGGAGTTGTCTTTAAGAACGCCGGCGGCGGCTCCCTGGACCTCCGGAACCTCAACCTCTGGGTCGGAGGTATAGGCTCGGGTTCATCGGGAGCGGCTACGCTGACCTACAACGACGCCGTCGATCCACGCTACGTCGAGGACAGCGGGGAACAGACCGGTGCAGGAAGGTGGTTTGTCACACTTCCCAAGGAAGCGGCAGGCTCTCGTATGCAGAGGTTCGGGAGCGGCCTGACGCTCGAAGAATTGCAAGACCCGATCATCGAACCGGGGGAGCGGTTCATCATTTACTGTGAGTTTTATTATAAGGGTGATTCTTCGAGCAACTACTTCCCGTACCTCGGCTTCTCAAATCCCCGAGGCAGTGGTTGGTCAAGCGGTAGGGTCAATGTCGACGGCGGCAGCAAGTACGCTCTCTCGGACCTCAAGACCGGCGTGGTGTACTCCGAGGGATACCTGGAACAGGAACACGTGTTCTAACCCGGCATGCCGGTTTTCACTTTTTTTGAGAGACACGCTCCCTCCTACTTATCATAGGAATTGGGCGCGGTTGTATGCCGGACGGAGACAGCAGTCACCCAGACGTTGCACCCGTCCCACAAGAAGGTTCCATTCAAGCGCCGGATACTGACGCTTTCTTCGGTACGGACGAAACCCCCGACGCACCTCTCCTGGTGAGGCTTCGGAATGCCGATGCAATGCAAAGACACGATGCAAGTTTGAAATGCGGGTTTAGAAAGCATAATTTTTAAAAATCCCTGAGAAAATGGAGTATTTAAAAAAGATTAATATGATGTAAGAGCCCACAGGTTAATGAAAAATTCATTGATATAACGAAATTAAACTTGTTGGATCGGAGAACGACAACATGACTCTAACACACAAGACAGCATCGGGGGCGGGAAAAGGTCATACTCTCCCAAGGCGAGACGATGCGGTCTCGCCGGTCGTCGGGGTGATGCTGATGCTCGTTGTAACGATCATCATCGCCGCCGTCGTGAGCAGCTTTGCCTCGGGCATAGGTGGAACGAATGAAAAAGCACCGGTTGCATCGCTTGGATTTGATGTCCGTGCCGGTGAAAAGGGCACTGTGGTACATATGGAAAACCTGGGCGGAGAGGCGCTTTATACCGGAGACCTGCAGATCGTCACCACCTATACCCTGCCTGAGGCGTATGGGACCGCTAAACTAGGAAACGCAAGTAAAACCATCAAACACACAACCGACGGATCTCTGCCGTCGGACGGAACGGCTGCGTGGGATAAAAACGCCGACCCGTTCACTCCGCAGGTGAGCAACGAGAATCAAAACGTTGTGTTAGGGCCCGGTGACACGCAGGCACGAAAATTTGGAAAGGTTATCCTGCGCCCTGGCGAGCGGCTTAAACTTTCGAGAAATCCCTTCTTAGGATTCGATGCCACTGAGAGGAATAAGTTCGGGTTTCAGGAAGGATCGGTCGTACATATCACGGTAATCCACAAACCGAGCGGGAAATTCATCTACGACAAGGATGTGATGGTGAGATGGTAAACAACAACGCGGTATCCCCGGTCGTCGGCGTTATGCTGATGCTCGTCGTAACGATCATCATTGCGGCCACCGTCAGTGCTTTCAGCGGAGGGTTGATGGAAGACACAAAGAAAGCCCCGAATGCACAGATCCGTTACGTCGGTGTGTCCTCGTATGTCGACAACGCTGCAACGATGGCCCCGGGCATGGTGTTTGAACATGTCGGCGGCGACACAGTGGACCTCACGACGTTGCAACTCGATCTCAGTTATGATGATGGGACTATGGCGGTTTGCTTGGTCACGTACAACGACCCGCCCTCCAGGGGCTACACCCAGGGATACCCGGACCGTGAGAGAAAGGATGTCCGCATGGAGAAGTTCGGCGCGGGGCTCTCGGCGACCGAGAGAAAAAACCCCCTCTTAAACGCGGGAGAGAGGTTCATCATATATTCGGATGGTCATAATAGGATTCCTGATCTCTGGGAAAAGCAGCGGATATTGAGATACCAGGCAGATCGTCAAGATCCCTCCGTCGAACCAGGCTACCATGGTGGCAATACCTACTCGAGCGGTCAGTTCTTGATGACAGACGGCCGCACCGAGTATACATTAAGCGACCGGGACTCCGGGACAATACTCGCACATGGCTTTTGCTACGGAGAGACGGTATGAGCATAGACAATGAGAGACCGGACCGGAACGATGCGGTCTCGCCGGTGATCGGCGTGATGCTGATGCTCGTGGTGACGATCGTCATCGCCGCAGTCGTCGCATCTTTTGCCGGCACATTCGGAGAAACAGCCCCAAAGACACCTTCTGCAGCGCTGGACGTGAAGATCGTCTCCGACGGCGGGCCGGACAGGGATCAGTACATCATGCTGATCGAGCACCTCGGCGGAGACCCCATCCAGACAAAGGATATGAGGGTCTTGAGTTACTATACTCCGCCAAACGGTACCCAGACGCGGGGTGACGTCACCTCAATAAAGAACGCGGCGACGATCAGCGGCGTCAAGGTGAAGATTCCCTACCTCAACGACCCCACCCGGGGCGGCCAAGGAGATCCGAAGGTGGACTTCGGCAACTTCACGTTCGTATCCGGGGACGTACTGACTTCGGGCACGACAGCTGGTACCGGTTCGAAGTCCGGGACCAGCATGCTCGGGTTCGATATCACCGACTCTAAATATGAGTTCGGCCCGGGCAGCATCGTCGAGGTTAAGATCATCCACATCCCGAGCCAGAAGACCATCTACCAGGGCGAGGTGTACGTACAATGAAGGACAACGCAGTCTCCCCGGTCGTCGGCGTTATGCTGATGCTCGTCGTAACGATCATCATCGCGGCGCTGGTGAGTTCGTTCTCCGGGTCCATAACCTCCGGCCAGAAGCAGGCCCCGAGTTTGACCTTTGAAGTCACGCCGATGATAACGGAAATCCGTGATAACGACCCGACCAACGAAGTCCCGGACTATGGGGGAGGATTCACGGTCAACAACGGGATCACGCTCCGGCACACGGGCGGAGACCCCATCTCCCTCCGGGACATCACCGTCCAGCTCAAGAGCCGCGATACTACTGTCATTGCCATCGGCTACGATACCGTCTTTGACCCGTCACAATCGACGAAGTACTGCGCCGATGCCGGCAAACTGATTGCGAAGGACGACACCTACTCGCGCTACTTCGGGCGCGTCGGCGGCAGCGCCAGCGACGTCCTCATGGCCGGGGACGCGTTCATCCTGACGGCGGACGGCTGCTACGACAACTCCGAAAGCACCAGCGTTGAGAAGGGCAGGTTCATCACCTGGACGCCGGACGGCGCAAGCGGCACTTTCAGGGCGATGGTGAACACGCCTCTTGAGTATTCGATCATCGACCGGGTCAGCGGCAAAACCGTTCAGACAGGTTCGATTGTACTCTGGTAAGGTGCCGAAAACCCATTTTTTCCCGGGATCTTGCACCCCCGGACGGTACAATCCCCGGCACCGCGACAAACCGGTGTCTCACCCCGGAAGAGACAGACCGCCGCATACACCGGCATCTCAACGGAGCGCCCCTCCCCACCTCCGGCGGGCCACGAGCAAGCAATCTTTAACTAAATCAATATATATTGAGCCAGATAAAACAGATCTGGACAATGACAGCAGAATTGGGCGACCCCCACCGCAACCTTCCCGGGTCGGGGAATGGGGCGGCACGAATCCTGAGTCTCCTGAAGGAAGAGGCGCACGGCCTTTCGATCTCCGATATCTCCCGGAGGATCAGCCTCAACCGCAGCTCGACGGCCAAGTACCTGGGCATGCTCGTGACGGCGGGCAGGGTCGAGATGTGCACCGTCGGTTCGGCGAAGGTGTACCTCCTCTCCTCCCGCCCCTCGCTCCTTGAACTCTTCGATTACATCCAGGAGAGCGTGATCGTCGTCGACGCGGACCTTGCGGTGCGGGCCATCAACCCGGCCTGCTGCACCCGCCTCGGCCTCGTAAAGGAGGAGACCGTCGACAGAGCCGCAGTCTCGGTCTCATCTCCGTTTCTGAAGGAACTGGTCGCATCGGAGACGTTCTCCCGGGCGATCCGGGGCACGGAGCAGGTATCGGAGATCCGGACCGACTCCGGAACCGGGGCACGGTGCCTGGCGACGTATGTCCCGGTCGTGCTTTTCAACGGCCAGTATGGGGTCGCAATAACGCTCAGGGACGCGCCGGAAAAATTGCGTGAATGAGAACCGCGCCCGAGCAAAAACGACAACGGGGGGTTCTACCCCTCCTTGCCACCGGCATTACAGACCGTCCGCTGCCGGACAGGACCCGGGCCCGTGCCGGCCGAACCGCCCGCCGGGAAGGTCCACGAACGCTCTCCCGGCGAGGCTTGCCGAGTTCGCGAGCACGATGAGCGTTCCGGCCTGGTGCGCTATCGCGCCGCCGGCAGGAGAGAGGATGCCGAGAGCGGCGAGCGCTATCATCGAAAACGAGAACGCGAGAGCGAAGAGGACGTTTGCGGTGATCGTCCGCGCCGCCCTCTTCCCGAGCCGGAGGAAGTCGGGAAGCTCTGCTAAGCCCCCGCGCATCAGGACGACGTGCGAGGTCTCGAGGGCGACCGTATCCTCTCTCGAACCGATGCTGACCCCGATATCCGCCCGGGCGAGCGCCGGCCCGTCGTTGGTCCCGTCGCCGACGAAACAGACCGTCCGGCCGCCGGTCTGGAGGGTTTCCACATACTCCTGTTTCTGGCCGGGCAGCAGACCGGCGTAAACCGCATCCTCCGGTATTCCCGCCTCCGCCGCGACCCTGCGGGCGACCACCTCGTGATCGCCAGTGAGCATGGCGATAGTCTCGATCCCCTCGCGCCTGAGGCGCTCGATGACTTCGACGGACTCGGGGCGGAGCCGGTCCTGCAGCCCGATCACGCCGACGACCTCCTCATCCACCGCCACGAAGACCGGCGTGACGCCGGAAGCCGCAAGGGTGTCCCGAACCGCGCGTGCCTCCTCCGGCAGCGGGATGCCGGTCAGGGCGAGGAGACGGGCGCTCCCCACGACGATGCGGGCCTCCCCGGACCGCGCCTCGATCCCCCCTCCCGGGTGCAGGTGCATCTCCGTCGCGTCCGCCGCGTGGCTCCCCGGCTCGGGCGCCGCATCGAGGATAGCCCGGGCGACGGGGTGCTCCGATCCCGCCTCCGCAACGGCCGCGACCCGGAGCACCCCCTCAACCGTTCTCCCGCAGAACGGCACCACCTTCGTGACGTGCAGGTCTCCGAGGGTAAGGGTGCCGGTCTTGTCGAAGACGACGGTATCGATCTTTGAGCAGGCCTCCAGGTACTCGCCGCCCCGGATAAGGACTCCTCGCCTGGCGCCGGCGCCGATCGCTGCAAGCACCGCAGACGGGGTTGCAAGCAGGAGGGCGCAGGGGCAGGCGACGATGAGAAGCGAGATCGACCGTTGCAGGTCGCCCGTCGCGAGCAGGACCACACCGGCGGCCGCAAGCATCACCGGGGTGTAGACGACCGCGAGCCGGTCGACAAGCGGGCGGGAAGGAGGGCGGCGCTCCTCCGCCTCCCGGACCATCTGCATGATCTTCCCGTAGGCCGAGCGGTCCCCGACGCGGAGGACCGTCACCTGCAGTGCGCCGTCGTGGTTGATGGTCCCGGCATACACCGCATCCCCCGGCCCTTTCTCAACCGGGATGCTCTCCCCGGTAAGGTGGGATTCATCGACGGCCGATGTGCCGGTCGCGACTGTTCCGTCGACGGGCACGACGTCGCCGGGACGGACCAGCACACGGTCCCCGGGGCCGATCTCGGAGAGAGCCGCCCGGACGGTCTCCCCGTCCCGCACGACAAAAGCATACCTCGGAGTATCGGCCGCAATCGCCTCGATATCGCGCCGCGACCGCCGGTGGGCGTACTCCTCCGCCACTTCGCCCAGGGCCATGATGAAGCCCAGTTCCGCGGCGACGGTGAATTCACCCAGGTACAGCGCAGCCACAATCGCAATACTCGCAAGTTCTCCCACGTTTCGCTGCCGCTGGAGGAGCCCCTGCACCGTCCCCACGATGATCGGAAGACCGGTCAGCACGAGCGACCCGAGAGAGAGGACCGCGACCGGGATCGGGAGAGAGAGCGCAAAGTGCTCCGCCGCGAGAGCCGCGCCGAGAAGCACACCGGCCGCCCCGATCCTGACTGCCTCGCGGGCGTCCAGACCGCCAGACCCGCAGCAGGAGGGCGAGCAGGACCACCCGTGTGTGTCGCATTCCAGAGCCATGATACCGCGGTCCCTTCAGATGATCGCGTTGATCTTCTGCAGGATCGCGACGAGTCCGGCGATCTCCCCGTCGTCCAGGGCCGATGCGATCTCTTTTGCGAGCTGCAGGTGGTGGTGGTGGTGGTCGAGAAACGCAGCCTCCCCTTCAGGCGTGAGCTCGATAATGTAGGACCGCCGGTCTTTCTCCGCCGGCGTCCGGCGGGCGAGCCCCCCCTCCTCCAGCCGGTCGACCGTGACGGTGACCGTGCCGGTCGTCACGCCGAGCCTCTGCGCCAGGCTCTTCATGTTCATCCTGCCGTGGTGGCCCAGGACCTCGATGGCATGCGTCTCCGCAAGGGTGAGAGGGCCCGGCTGAATCACCGATGCTTCCCAGGACGAAAAACGGTTGAAAAATTCGACCAGTTCCGCATTCAGCTGCTCAATCGTCTCCATGTCCGTCATATGTTCACACTCAAACTATTTGATATTCAAACTATTTGTTTATCAAATGATCCCTTAAGGCAAGGTGGGTGAGCAGATTTTGAGGCGGACGGGGTGACGGGGGGGAGGCGGACCGAAGCCTCACGTGAAACACGGTCCCCCCGAAGAGGCGGGAACTCGAGAAGCCGTCGGGTTTCGAAAAAAAATCGGCAATTTGACCTCCTGCGGCTTCTTCAAAGAAGTTCGACGAAGTGCCGCCTCATGGCGATACCCGCCGGGATCACGACCGACTATCGAGAGAGGGGGCCAGCAAGGCTCGAAAATGAGCCGACAGGCAATATACAGGCCGCCGTGAAATTCGGGAACGCCGCCCTACCGTCTCGTCGTCCGCCAGATCCTCGCAAGCGGCGACGACCGCTCCAGGAACCCCGAAAGGAACCCGGCAAACTCCTCATCCCAGCACTCCGCACCGGCGCGCACCGTCCATCCCTGCTGCATCGAGCCGCGGACGTGTTTCCCGAGCGCGACGTCAAAGAGGGCGTTCGACCGCAGCAGGTCGGCGGCCCGGGTGAACGGACGGGCGATCTCCACAACGTAGCGGCCGTCCTCGACGTAGGGACCGGCGAAGACCTCTTCCCGGACGTACTTTTCGAGAAATTTCCCGGCGTTCCCCTTCGACGAGACCGGCGGCCCGATATGCCGGCGCATCGCCGGGACGGTCCCGGCCATCAGCTCGAAGAGGAGCATGCACCGCTCCTCCCCCATACAGACATCGATGCGGTTTACCGGAAACCCGCTCCGTTCGAGAAGTTCCCGGATCGACCCCGCAGACTTCCGGAGCTGGGGCACCACCGTATCGGGCGTGTAGTCCGGCGTTGCAAACGTGATGGAGAAGAGGTGCGTCCCCCGCGCTGCGAGCAGGCGGGAAAAGACCTCCCGGGTGAGCGGCGGAGACGGCGGCCGGCAGAAGAACGCCACCGACGGCTCCGCGAGATAGCCGCGGGCGAGCTCCACGAACTCGAACATCCGTGATGTCGAGAGCGCCGCCGCCACGTTCCGCTCCGGGTCGACCGGGTCGATGACGACGAGCGGGTCCTCGAACCGCTTTGCCCCGTGCTCCTCGATATCGATCACCTCCCCCGGCCTCCAGCGGGCGGCGGCCAGAAGGAGCGGACGGAACCCGCCGTAGTAGATCGTCAGGACCTCACAGAGGTAGCCCGAAAACCCCTCGGTCATGTGGTCCGACCCGTAGACCCCCCCCGCCTTCGTAAACTGCTTCGCAAGGAGGACGTCGTCGGTATAACCGTCGATGTGAGCGAGGATGTAGCGGGTGTGGAACGGGGTCCGGTCCACGGCGCTCTTGATCTCGGTGGCGCTCGGGACGGCGTAGCAGGGAACGAGATCGATATCGAGCGAATCGATCGTTGCGTTGACGTAAGGGTGCTCCGCGTACTTCTCGCGCCAGGTCGCGCCGAACTCTTCCGCGATCCGGTGCGCGAGGGAAAGCCCCTGCTCCTGCAGTTCCTCCCGGGAGAGAGCGGGGTCGAAGAGCATGAAGATGTCGAGGTCCCGGTCGCCCCGGACGAAGGTGTCGCGGGCGACCGACCCTACCATCATCGCCTTCGCCATCCCCGACCGCTCCACCGCCTCGATCAGGCGCTGTCCGATCGCCCGGACGTAAGCCTGCTCTTCAGGCGTGGGGCGGATCTTCGCGAGCACCTCCTCCTCGCAGGGGCACCGGGTCAAAGCGGCACCTCCGCAAGGTCCTCGTAGACCGATCCCCGGGGCGTAAGCGTGCTCTTCTTGAGCCTGATGCTCTCCACCCGGCAACGGCCGAGCGGTTCGGGAGAGAGACAGGCCACCCCGTCGGCAAGCGAGGGGTGGAACTCCTTCACCCGTGCGAGGGTCACGTGGGGGCGGAAGGGACGCTTCTCCCGGGGAAACCCGAGCGGCGCGAGGAGGTCGTCCATCTGCCGGGCGAGAGAGGCGCTCTCCCCGGCGTCCGCAACGTCGCACCAGACCACCCGCGGCCGTTTCGGGGGGTTGCAGACCGGATGTCCGACCGTCAGATCGAAGGGGTCGACCCGAACGCCCCCGAGCGCCGCGACGATCGGCTCGATCAGCGCCGGATCGACCTCCCCGAGAAACTTCACCGTGATATGGAGATTCCCGGGATCGACGACGGCGAGTCTTCCCTCGGACCGTTTCAGGACCTCCAGGGACCCGCGAGCCCGCTCGCGGATATCCTCCGGCAGATCGATTGCAACGAACGTCCTGACCATAGTATCTACTATCGCACCTCACGCTACAAAATGGTGATTGTGCGGGGATGCCGCACCGGGCAGACGGTGGATGCGCAAACCCGGCGCGAGAGATCGCGACAGCCCCTCACCGGCAGCGAACGGCACCCTCACACAAATAACAGAGGATATATCCGTTCTGAGCCAAAATATAACGACCGTTCTTGGGGGTAATCATCATTTCCGATACAATGCAATTCATCGTCTATACACTCGAATTTTGCCCGAATTGCGAAATTCTCAAGGAGTTCCTGGCCTCCAGGGGTGTTTCCTTCGTCGAGTGCGACATGGCGTCCGCTGAGGGGCTGACGGAACTCCGGATGAACGGCGTATTCGTCCAGGAAGCGCCGGTGCTGCAGAAAGGCGACGCCTTCTATACGGCGGGCGACCTCTTCGCCGGCGGCGCGTTCCAGGAGGACCTTGTCGCCGACCTGATCGCGGGGGCATGAGGTTGGCGGCGCACAGGTCAACGCAAACAACCCTGTTCGGGAAATTCCTTCCCACCCTCCCCAAAGTCCGGACCACGGGAGGGTATCTCCTCAACTGGGACCGGGACCGGATCATCCGGCAGATCACGGAGGAGACCCGGCTGGTCGAGACCTTCTACAACTCCCGGGGAGCCGGCGAGGAGACGGCGAAGGAGATCGCCCGGCTGGTCGAGAGGAAGATCCAGATGCTCGGCCTTCAGACGCTCTCCGGGCCCCTGATCCGCGAGATCGTCAACATGACGCTTCTCGAACGCGGTCTTGTCTCCTACCGCAACGTCTGCACCAGGGTGGGAACCCCGGTCTTCGACGCGCACCTCATCGACGTCGGGCGGGGATTCGAAGCCCACGACAACGCCAACCTCCAGGAGAACGCCGAGACCTCGCACAAGAAGAAGGCGGACAAGATCAGCAAGGAGCAGTACCTCCTGCAGCTCCCGCCGGCCCTTGCGGACCACCACCTCCGTGGTGACCTCCATATCCACGACCTGGAATACTTCGGGACGCGCCCGTTCTGTATCGACGGGAGCACGGTCGTACCCCTGCGGATGGAGAACCGGATCCGGAGTCTTCGCCTCGACGAACTCCCGATTGAGGGCGATGTATGGCACCCGCGTGACCTCTCCGCGCTCACGCCGAAGGGCTGGAGGCGCGTCGCAAAGGTGACCCGCCGGAAGGTGAACCCGGGCGAGATGCGCCGGATCCGGACATCGGGCGGACGGTCGCTCCTGGTCACCGGCGAGCACCGGATCCCGGTGCGGACCGGAGAGGGGATGGCCATCCGTCGTGCCGACGAGATCCGGCCCGGAGACGTTCTCTACCGGATCTCCGGGACCGACGGTCTCCGCGGGGAGACGATCGGATCGATCGACCTCGTCCGGGAACTATCTGCATCGGTTCCGGCCGAACTCCTCGATAACGTCTACGTCCGCGGGGCCGAAGAGGTCTTTAGTCACGTGGTGCAGAGCGGGCGGGCCGCATCATACACCGAGATCTCGCGGGAACTCGGCGTCGAGCACCAGAAACAGTGGTATACGCGCGGAATCATGCCGGTCGCGCTCTTTGCAGCCCTCTCCCGCCGCTACGGCATCGAGGACTACGCCGGGATCACCATCGGGGTTACGGGGAGCGAACACGAACTGCCCGCACTCCTTGAACTTACACCGGAACTCGTCCGGCTCCTCGGGTTCTTCGTCTCGGAGGGGAACTATAACGCCGTCCCGGCAGTCGGGCAGTACAACCTCGCGATAACCGAGAACCACCAGGCGCCCGCGATCACGGCCTCGGCGCGTACCTGCCTGAACACCTACGCAACGATCGCCGGCGGCGCTCCCGATACCACGACCATCTACGGGGTCGAGGTGGAGCGAAACCGGGCGCTGCAGGTCTACTTCGGCGGCAAGGCGGCCTATCTGCTCTTCCGCTACGTCTTTGCCATCCCTGAGGGAGCAGCAGGAAAACGCCTCCCCTGGATCGTCTACCACTTAGACGACGTGCTCCTCCACGAGTTCCTCTCCGCTCTCTTCACCGGAGACGGTTCGACATACTACCGCCCGGAGAAGTCGGACTGCATCGTCAACTACACCACCGCATCGCCGGAACTCCGGCAGGAACTCTCGCTTCTGCTCGCCTCACTCGGGATGTCGCCGTATATCGTCGAACCCTACGGCGAGGAGGAGCGACGGACGCTCTACCGGCTCCAGCTCAACGGGAGAAGGAACATCGAGACGTTCGCCCGGTACGCCACGTTCCTCGACGAACGGCAGGACCACATCGACAGGTTCCTCTCCACGGTGAAGGGAATACAGACCGCCGGGCGGGAAGAGACCGTTCTCGATAACGGGCCTGCGGAGCCCACCGGCGAGTACGTTTACGACCTCTTCCTCGACGGCGACGGGAGCGAGGAAAGCCACACGTTCTACGCATCGGACGGCCTTCTCATCCACAACTGCCAGGACTGGGACCTGCGCTACTTCTTCTACTACGGCCTGATGCCCGATGGAAACGGGACGAAAGCATCGGTCGCCGGCCCCGCGAAACGGGCCGAGGTGGCGGTCCTCCACGCGGTCAAGGCGCTCGGCTCGGCCCAGACGAACTTCGCCGGCGGCCAGGGCTACTACAACTTCCTCACGTTCATGGCGCCCTTCTTCGAAGGGATGGACTACGGCGAGATCAAGCAGTTGATGCAGATGTTCGTCTACGAGATGACCCAGATGATGGTCGCCCGGGGCGGCCAGGTGGTCTTCTCGTCGGTCCAGCTCTCCCCGGGCGTCCCCACCCTCTGGAAGGACAAACCCTGTGTCTACCGCGGCAAGGTCTGGGACGGAAAACAGGCGCCGCTCCGGACCTACGGCGAGTTCGAGCGGGAGGTCCGGCTCCTCTTCAAGGCGCTGATGGAGGTGATGCTCGAAGGGGACTACTGGGGCAAGCCCTTCTCCTTCCCGAAACCCGAGATCAGCATCGAACCCGACTTCCTCGTCGAGAACGAGGAGTTCAACCGCGAGCACCCCGACCTCCCGACCTACCAGGACCTCTACCTGATGACCTTCGAACTCGCGTCCAAGTACGGCACCCCCTACTACGACAACCAGATCCCCGGCTACCGGGGCGCCGGGGAGGGGATCTCATGCTACCAGTGCCTTGCAGGCGACGAACTGGTCCCGGTCGCCGACCCTGACGGCAGGGTTGCCGTCAGGGCGATCCGGGACCTCTTCGATGCCGCGGCGACGAACGGACGGCGGGTCGATCCCTTCGGCACGGAACTCGCCTACTACGACGGGAAGGCCCCGAGCGTCGACTTCACCACTCTGGAAGCGTCGCTCCGTCCGTTTCGGGGCGTGATGCGCCGGCGATATACCGGGGACCTCCTCCGGATCACCCTGGAGTCGGGACGGAAGATCACCGTCACCCCCGATCACCCGGTCTATGTCCTGAACGGCGACGGGTTCACGAAAGAGACCGCCGGGGACCTCGAGACCGGCGACTACCTGCCGGTGTTAAGAACCAGCGGATTCTGCGAAGACCCGATCACGGAGCTCGATGTTCTCGAGGTCCTCACACGGGCGGGATACGCCGATTCAGTCCGCGTCACCGAAGACGGCGTGAGGCTCCGGAGCGCCGGACGGCCCGGTCTGCCCCGCACCCTCCCGGTCGGCCGCGACCTCGTAACGCTCCTCGGCTACTATCTCAGGGATGGGTCGAGCGACCGTGCCGGGCGGCGGTACACCGTCAGGCTCTCGTTTAAGGGGCACGAATCGGAGATTGCGGCGGACGCCGCTGCCTGCGTCCGCACCGCTCTCGGTTGCGTCCCGCAGGTCCGCAAGTCGGCGACGGGGACCACCGTCGTCATCAACAGCAAACTCGTATATCTCCTGGTCGACGCCCTCGGGTGCGGTTCCGGGGAGAATAAAACGGTGCCCGACCTTCTCTTCAACCTCGACCGCACCCTCGCGGGCAACTACCTCGGTGCGGCCTTCTGCACGACGGGGAGGACGACCTCCGGCCGCCGTGCCCGGAGCATCAGGCTGAATACAGCCTCCCGGGACGCTGTCCAGAAGTTGATCTGGCTTGCGGGACAACTCGGCGTGCAGATGAGCTACGCCGAGCGGGAAACCAGGAAAGCCCCGCAAAAGACCTATATCTGCAGGATCACGGCTCAGGAGCAGATCGACAGGTTCTACGCGGAGACCGGATGCCGTGCGGAGGTGCCGCAGGGCCGGCAGACCGACGGGACCTTCACGCACCTCCCGGAGAGAGAAGCCCGAACCGGGTGCGTCGGCATTGCCTGCGCGAGCAGATGCAATTTCGGCGGAATAGAGGGAATCCAGGTATCGCTGGTCCTCCCCCCCGTCGTCCGCGATGCCGGGACGGGAAGGCTCGCCCGGGGAGATATCCACCCGCTCCGCATCCGCTCGATCGAACCGGTCGATTACAACGGCTACGTCTACGACCTCGTCGACGTCACCGGCACCCATACCTTCTCGACCGCGCTCGGCATCGTGACCGGAAACTGCTGCGCCTATCAGTTCTCCTCCCTCGCCAACGAGGACGACGAGTTTGAAGACAAACTCTACTTCCGGGAGGGGAAGCACTTCTCGATGGGCTCCTGGCAGGTGATGTCCATCAACTGCCCGCGGGCGGCATATAAGGCGGAAGGCGACCAGGACCGGCTCTTTGCCGAGCTGAAGTCGCTCATGGACACCGCCGTCGAACTCTACCGGATCAAGCGCCGGTGGATGTCCCTCATTCGAGCGAACGGGCGGATGCCGTTTGCGATGCAGCGCCCGAAAGACCCGAATACCGGTGAACGCGGTGCGGTTGCCGTCGACCTCGAAGGACTCGTCTACACCATCGGCGTCGTCGGTGTCAACGAGATGGTGCAGCACTTCACCGGCCACCAGCTTCACGAGTCAAAAGAGGCGTTCCGCCTCGCCGTCCGGGCCATGACCGAACTCGAGATGTACTCCCGCGAACTCTCAAAGAAGCACAACATGACGATTGCTCTTGCCCGGACCCCGGCGGAGACGACCGGCCAGCGGTTTGCGGTCGCCGACCTCCTCGACGAGCGGTTCCGGGACCACGCGATCAAGGTCGTCAAGGGCGACGCGGATCGGGCGCTCGAGATGCTCGGCACGACGCTCGACCTCCCCATCTACTACACCAACGGGACCCATGTCACTCCGGCGGCCCCGGTCCCGCTCACGAAACGGATCGAGATCGAGCATGTCTTCTTCCCCATCGTAGACGGCGGGAACATCTTTCATATCTGGCTCGGAGAGGCACGCCCCGACCCCCGGGGGCTGATGGAGATGGCGATGAACCTCTGCCGGACGACCCAGATCGGCTACTTCGCCTTCACCCGGGACCTGACGGTCTCCCTGAAGGAGTACCGGGACCTCAGGCCGAAGCACCCGGACCAGGGGAAGGTGGGCGGGGTGTCCCCGGCGGCGAACCGGGCGGACGCCTGACCGCTATCGTACCTTTTTTGGCCGTGTAAGGAGATTCTGATCGATGATTGATCTGACGGCATCACTTCTCGCTATCGACGTCGGCCGGGGCACCCAGGACATCCTGGTCTACGAACCCGGCCGAACGATTGAGAACAGCATCAAACTGGTCCTCCCCTCCCCGACCGTGGTGACGGCAAAGAGAGTCCGGCAGGCGACCGAAGCCGGGCGCCCGGTCTTCCTGGAAGGGTTCCTGATGGGCGGCGGCGCAAGCACCGACGCGATACGGGCGCACCTCGCAGCAGGTCTTCCCGTCTATGCCACTCCCGAAGCCGCCGTGACCATCCACGACGACTTAGAGAGGGTGCGTGCGATTGGCGTTACGATCAGGGACACCCCGCCGGAGGACGCGGCGAGGGTTCACGCCACCGACTATATGGAACCGGAGATCCGAAAAGCGCTCACGCTCTTCGGCGTCGAATACCCGGAGAACGTCGCGATCGCGGTCCAGGATCACGGCTATTCCCCGCACCGGAGCAACCGTATCCACCGGTTCGAGCTCATGCGGGACCGGCTGGAAGACGGGGACTGGAACCTCCTCTCGCTCGCCACCGACCCGCCCCTTCCCGATATGACCCGGATGCAGGCGGCGCTAAAGCAGGCCCCGGGTGCGCTCGTCACCGACACCGGGCCGGTCGCCCTCATCGGGGCGCTCTGCGACCCGAACGTCCGGCAGATGGCGGAGACCGGGGTGACCCTCGTCAACGCCGGGAACGGGCACACCCTCTGTTTTACCCTGAAAGGACACGAGATCTACGGGCTCTTTGAACATCACACCGGCGCGCTCGACCCCGCAAAACTGCAACACTACGTCCGGCGGCTCACCGACGGCACGCTGACTTCGAAGGAGGTCTTCGACGACGGCGGTCACGGGGCGGCGATCAGAAAACCCCTCGCCACCGATGCCGTGGTCGTCACGGGCCCAAACCGGCTCCGGCTGCTGCCGGAGGCCTACCAGGCGGCACCTTTCGGGGACATGATGCTCTCGGGGTGTTTCGGGCTCGCATACCTCTGGAAGCGGTTTCGGGAGGGGTGATCGGGGTAACATGTCTCACGAAGAGCCTGCCTCTGTCGTCCCCGAGATCTGACCCATGAGCCCGCGGAAGAACTTCGCGAACAGGTCGAGCGGCGACGACGGGGACACACCCGATTCCTCCGCCGCGCCGCCCTCTTCTTTGTCGTAGATGACCCCCAGGTGTTCCGTCCCGAGGCCCTGCAGGGCCTCAAGGTGCCCGGTTGCCCCGGCGACGATTGTTTCGTGGCCGACGCCCCGCCCCCACGCGTCGGTCAATGTCTCCGACGGGAGGAGCGTCGAATTTTCGATGCCTGCAAGCGTATAGAGTTCGGGGAGGGGCAACTCCGCCGCCGCTCCCGCTCCCGCGTCGGGTCGGACGGCGATCACCGGGTCGGAGAAGCCTGCAGAGGGGACCTCCTGGTCGCCGGTAAAAGCGTATGCCTGGAAGGCGAAAACGTCCGGGTTCGACGTCAGGTTGGTGACCAGCCGCTCCTCCGGGAGGGTGAGGTTGTCGAGCGTCAGCCTTCCGGTGCGGGTGGTGACCGAGAACTCCCAGGCGCCGCGCTCCCCGTCCCGGAGACCCGATAGTTCGCGTGTCCGCGTGATCTCGTAGACCCCGGTCTCGCCCGGCGGCGGCACCAGGACGACATAGGCCGGGTTCTCTTCGGTGATCGACACGTTCCGGGCCTCAACCGTCACGGTGACGGTGAACGTCTCCCCCTCGAACGCGACCCGGGGGTGCCGGCCGCCGAGGTGCATGGCGGTGTCGAGCAGCCATTCGAGGTTTGCAATCTCAACCCCGTTCCGGGTGAGGGCGACGTCCTCCGGAGTCCGGGGGAGGAGCACCCCGACACCTTTGACGAACAGTCCGTCGCGCGGCCCGGCGGCTTCAAGCGGCGTTTCGGTCTCATTCTCCTCCGAGGTGCGGGAGGCTGCGGCGGGGCCGACAAGGTGGTGACTGCTCTGGACCAGCGGGCGGTCGTGCGACTGGTGCGCTTTCGCCATCGTTGCGCCCGGTCGCGGCGGTGCATACCTTTCCAGGGTCGGTATCGCCGTCTCTTCAGACTCCTCGTCGTCGAAGTCGTCCGTCTCGGGGACGGTCGTTGCCGTCACAGTCGCATTCTCCCCGGTGTCCGGGAGAGCGGACGCGGGAGGAGCAGCCAGGCCGACACAGAGCACCAGGGCCAGGGATGCGAGGAGAAGGCCCCCTGACAACGCTGCCCGTTCCACTGCAGAGACGTGAAGATCCACGCGCCCACCGGACCCCCTCTTCATGAGAGTCTCATGGAGCACGGACGAATATAAATAGATTTCTGATCGGGAAACACCCGGGACTTCCCGGATAGAGATGCCCCTCCGGAATTTCCGGATCGCTCACCCGCGGGGTGGAACACGAACAACGACCAAAAAAGAGGGATTCAGGCAACCTCATTCTGTGCCAGCTGGACATCGGCGATATCGTGCTGCCGCTGCGCAAGAACCTTTGCCTTGAAAATATTCTTCCCGCCCTTACCGATGGCAAGACCCCGGTCTTCATCCCGCACCTCGACAAGGGCGACCTGCAGATCCTCCTCATTGGTAGAGAATTCGATACCGGTGACCTGAGCGGGGAGGAAACAGTTCCGCAGGAACTGGGCCGGGTCAGGAGCGTACTCCACGACCTCGATCCGTTTACCCATCACGTCGGACGCCTTTTTGATGCTCGACCCGCCCTTGCCGATGGCAAGTCCCATATCGCCGGGGTTGATCACGAAGATGATGCGCTCGTTGCGGTTGTCAACGATGCAGTCGCGGCTGCCTGCGCCGGTGAGGCTCTCGAACTGGGAGATAAGGCGCATGCACTCCTCAGTCAGCACGACCTGTGGCATAGTCCTACACTCTCGCAGCATTCAGGATATCGGATTCACCCGGCTCGATCACAGCAAGCGCACTGACGACGTACGGCATACCGCAGGCTTTCCCGAGCTGGACGCTCGAGCCTTCGTAGACGTAGACAGGGATATCGATCTCTTTCACAAGGTTTTTGACGGATTCGGGGCTGTTGGCGGCCACCACAACAAGTTTGGCCTTGCCCTCTTCGATGCATTCCCGGGTCTTGTTCTGGCCGAGGAACACGGTTCCGGTCTTCACAGCTTTACGTAGCGAAGCATTAAAGTCCATACTGTAATTCTCCTAGGTTTTCAGGTTTACGGGTTTTGCGATGAGTTTCACATCACCGGTGCCAAGCTGAATGGGCTGACCCACGATCACGTTCTCCGTGACGCCGTTCAATTCATCCACTTCGTTTGCGATTGCTGCATCCAGCAGATGGTTGACGGTGACTTCGAATGCGGCCCGGGAGAGGACGCTTTCCTTCTCACCGGCAATACCGTGCCGGCCGATCTGCTTGACCTCGCCGTCCATGCACATCATGTCGGCGACGAGCATGATATGGCGGACGTCGACGCCAAGACCCTGTTCGTTCAGGGTGCTTAAGGCTTCCTGGATGATCATGTTCCGGCCCGCCTCGATACCGAGCACATCGGCGATCTCGCTGATGTTGTTGCTCCGGGTGCGGGAGGTATCGACTCCCTCAACTTCGAAGACATCTTTTAGGTTGGAGCCCTCAGTATAAAGGATATACTCCCCGCCTTCTTTTCTGACAACGACCCGCTCGATGTCGTCGATGCCCTGGACGATGACGTTTCTGACATGCTCTGCAAGCTGGAAGAGATTCTGGTAACTTTCCCGGTTTTTCGGGGTGAACGTGAGTGAGGCCTTCTTCACGTCGCCTTCGACATCGAAGTCGCGGAAGTGCCGCTTTTCCCGGATCTTCCTCGGCGCCGTCTCGAAGATCTCTTCCACCGCAATCTTACGCCGGTCGCAGACCGATTTATTCAACAGGACGAGAACCTGCATGTTCTCCATGTCGATGGTGATATCCCCGAACTCGTGGAGCGGCGCGGCCTCGATCTGCCAGCTCACCTCACGGGCGCGGTCACGGTTGAACGCCCAGTCGTCCAGAAGGTAAACCGCCATCGTGGGGGTGCTCGGCTCGCGCCGGGCGTCCATGATCTCGATGAGACGGGGAAGACCGAGGGTAACGTTGATCTCGGCCACACCGGCGTAGTGGAAGGTTCGCATCGTCATCTGGGTGCCGGGCTCGCCGATGGACTGCGCCGCCACGATACCGACCGCCTCGCAGGGCTCGATCCGGCTCTTCTCGTATTCGGAGAAGACCATCGAGAGAATACGGTCAAATTCTTCTTCCGTAACATCCACGCCCGAAAGACTCGTCATCAGGTCCTGCCGGGTCCGGTAGGGCAGATCGAGGGCATCGATCCGCTGCTCCATATCGCTGTTCATTTGACCTCCTCCTTTAAGACGCTCTCAACGATCCCTTTCACGTCCACCGGGGCGCCGTAACTGCTCCGGCCGGGGTCGGTTCCATCCTCGCCGTAGCGGAACTGGATGATCCGGCCTCCCGTCGTTCGGACGGTACCGTCGTATTCCACCTTGAGGTCCTGCAGGGCGTTGATCATCCGCCGCTGCAGGTAACCGCTCTGCGACGTCCGGACCGCCGTGTCCACAAGACCCTCACGTCCGCCGATTGAGTGGAAGAAGAACTCGGTCGGCGTAAGACCGCTCTTGTAACTATTGGTGACGAATCCGTGCGCCTCAGCACCGCGGTCGTTCCTCCGGAAGTGCGGCAGCGTCCGGTCCTCGTAACCACGCATGATCCGCTCGCCACGGACAGATTGCTGCCCGAGACAACCGGCCATCTGCGTCAGGTTCAGCATCGAACCGCGAGCGCCGGAGACCGCCATCACCACGGCGCTGTTGTCCATCCCGAGGTGCCGACCGGCGATCTCACCGGTGCGGTCACGGGCCTTGCCGAGCACCTGCATGATCTGCATCTCGAGCGTCTCCTCAAGCGTCCGGCCCGGCATCGGTTCAAGTTGCCCCTCATTGTAGATCTTGATCCGGCGTTCGACATCGCCGAGAGCACCCGAAAGGACCTCATCGATCTGGCCGTATTCGGTCCGGGTCAGGTCTTCGTCGTCAATGCCGAACGAGAACCCCCTGAGCATGATGCCCCGGATCGAGAGTTGCGTCACGTCGTCGATGAACTGAACCGCCCGCTTCATGCCGTGCTGCCGGATGATCCGGTGCAGGATCTGGCCGTCGAACGCGCCGATACCCTTCTTGTCGATGGTGCCGGAGAGCAGGTTCCCGTCGACGATCCGGACGTACGCATCGTTCTCGCACATCTCCCGCCGGCAGGTCTCGCAGTTCTGGCACGACGAGGCACGAAAGATCATATTCAGGCTGTCGGGGAGGATGAGCGAGAAGATCTGTTTGTTGGTCCAGAGAGGCTTACCGGCCTCATCCATCTTGGCCGGTGCGGGGAGGTGCTCGATCGGGAGGTGCTGGGTGAGGTAGAGCGTCGTCTCCTTGTCGAAGTAACGGACCGTGTGCGTCAGGAGGAAGATCCCCGAGATGTGGTCGTGAATACCCCCGATGATCGGGCCGCCGGTCCTCGGCGAGAGGATGTTTGCCTGCACCGAGACCAGGATCTCGGCCTCGGCCCGCGCCTCCTCGGTCTGCGGGATGTGCAGGTTCATCTCGTCGCCGTCGAAGTCGGCGTTGTAAGGAGGACAGACGGCCGGGTTCAGCCGGAAGGTCCTCCCGTCCATCACGACGATCCGGTGCGCCATGATGCTCATCCGGTGCAGCGAGGGCTGCCGGTTGAAGAGGACGATATCCCCGTCTTTTAACTGCCGCTCCACAGTCCAGCCCGGCTCGATCATCTCCGTGACCGTCTCCAGGTTCGTATCGGAGAGGCGCATCCTCCGGTTGTCCGGCCGGATGACGTAGTTTGCACCGCAGGGCGACCTGATGGTGGGGCGCTCGGGACCGTTCAGGATGTACTGTTTCATCTCCTCGATGTTGAACCGGGTTACCCGGATCGGGACGGTCATCTCGTTTGCGATGGCAAGCGGTATCCCGACCTGGCTGATGGAGAGGTTCGGGTCGGGAGAGATGACCGTACGGGCGGAGAAGTTCACACGCTTGCCGGAGAGCGAGCCGCGGAACCGCCCTTCTTTCCCCTTGAGCCGCTGTGAGAGGGTCTTTAAGGGCCGGCCGCTCCGGTGCCGGGCGGGCGGGCACCCCGCCACCTCGTTGTCGAGATAGGTGGTGACGTGGTACTGCAGGAGTTCCCAGAGGTCCTCGATGATCAACTGAGGCGCGCCGGCATCCTGATTTTCCTTGAACCGCTGGTTGATCCGGATGATATCCACAAGTTTGTGGGTCAGGTCATCTTCAGACCGCTGCCCGTTTTCAAGGATGATCGAAGGGCGCATCGTGACCGGCGGGACCGGGAGGACGGTAAGGATCGTCCACTCCGGCCGTGCGACGTCCGGGTTGACCCCCATCGCCCGCAGGTCCTCGTCCGGGATCTTCTCAAGGCGCGCCCGGATATCCGCCGGGGTCAACTTGTGCTCCACCTTCCTCCCGTCTTCCACAAAGACTTCGGAGAAGGTGGTGGGTTTCTCGAAGTTGATCTTGAGTTGCTGCTCTCCGCAGTGGGGGCAGACACGCTCTTTCTTGATATCCTTCTCGGAGACGATATCTCCCGCGAGCTCGCCTTCGTCGGGCCCGGTGATCTTCTCGACCTCTTCCTCGGTCATCAGCAGCCGGGAACAGGACCTGCAGGTCACCCGCAGGAGTTTCCGGATCAGCCGGGTGTAGCCGACGTGGATGACGGGCTTCGCGAGTTCGATATGCCCGAAGTGACCCGGGCAATCGGCCGCCTTCTGGTCGCAGGTCTTGCACCGGAGCCCCGGGTCGATGACGCCCAGGTTTAAGTCCATCAGGCCCTGCGGGTAGGGAAACCCGTCGTCGTCGTAGGTATCCGCCCAGATGATCTTCCGGACGCTCATTTTGCGGATCTCCTTCGGGGAGAAGAGCCCGAATTCGATCCTTCCAACACGTTTTGGACTGGTCATAGTTTGAAACTGCCCCCTTGTCGTTACACCATATCGTCGAGTCTCAGGCGGGGAGCAATGCCCATGCTCTTCATCTCATCGAGGAGGAGTTTGAAAGCGTAACTCATCTCGACGGGGTAGATGTCGGTTTCGCTGCCGCAGGCAAGACACCGCGTGACCTTTCTCTTCCGGTCGAGCATCGCCACCATGCCGCACTTCGCACAGACCCACTGGGTCACCTTATCTGACTCGTCGAGCAGCCGCTCTTTTAAGGCCATGGCCGCACCGTGACCGATCATCACATCCCGCTCCATCTCACCGAACCGGAGACCGCCCTCACGGGCACGCCCTTCGGTCGGCTGGCGGGTGAGCACCTGCACGGGGCCGCGCGACCGCGCATGCATCTTGCTCGATACCATGTGGTAGAGTTTCTGGTAGTAAATGACACCCATGTAGATGTCGGCGTCGAACTGCCGGCCGGTTATGCCGTCGTACATCACTTCGCGGCCGTTGTGGGAGAAACCGAGTTCCTTGAGCGAATGCCGAAGGTCGGCCTCGCGTTCGCCGCGGAACGCCGTCGCATCGATCCGGCGGCCCTCGAGGGAGCCGACCTTGCCGCCCAGCATCTCGAGCATATGCCCGATGGTCATACGGCTCGGGACTGCATGGGGGTTGATGATCAGGTCGGGCGTCATGCCCGACTCGGTGAACGGCATGTCCGCCGAAGGCTGGATGAGCCCGATGACACCCTTCTGACCGTGCCGGGACGCGAACTTGTCGCCGATCTCCGGTATCCGGAGGTCCCGGGTCCGGACCTTTACGAGGCGCGAGGAGTTCTCGCCCTCCGTGATGATGACGGTATCCACGATACCGTGTTCGTTGCTCCGCATCGTGACCGAAGTGTCGCGCCGTTTCTCGACGGAGATCAACTCGCTTGTCGGTTCCTCAAGGAACCTCGGCGGAGAGGTCTTTCCGATCAGCACATCCTTCTCGCGGACGACCGTCTCGGGGTTGATGACGCCGTCGACATCGAGGTTCGCGTAGTACTCGGCACCGTGCGCGCCGGAGACTTCTTCGTCCGGGATCTCGATCCGGTCGACCTGGCCGCCGGGGTAGCGCCGCTCCTCGCCGTCGTAGGTGCGGAAGAAGTGCGAGCGCCCGAGGCCCCGGTCGATGGAAGCCTGATTCATGATCAGAGCGTCTTCAATGTTGAAGCCTTCATACGAGATGATCGCAACGACGAAATTCTGGCCCGCAGGCCGTTCGTCGGAGCCGATCACGTCGGAGGTCTGGGTATAGGTGAGCGGCTTCTGGACATAGTGGAGCAGGTGCCCCCGGGTATCGGGGCGGAGCTTCATGTTTGCCGCCCCGAACCCGAGCGCCTGCTTGACCATCCCGGCACCCATGGTGACCCGGGGACTTGCGTTGTGCTCGGGGAAGGGGACGTGCGCCGCACCGATCCCGAGGATGAGCGAGGGGTCGATCTCGAGATGCGTATGCTCGGGGGTAAGGTCCTCTTCGTTGATGGCGATGTAGAGGTCTTCCTCCTCCTCGGCGTCGACAAACTCAATCGCGCCCTTGTGAACGAGATCCACAAAAGCCATCTCACCGTTTCGGAGCTGCTCGATGTCGTCTTCGGTCACCTGCGGCCTGCCGTCGCGCACCACGATCAATGGGCGGCGCGCCCTTCCGCGATCGGTGTGAATGATGACATCGTTGTTGAACTCCTTGTAGGAGACATTGACCTCGCCGGACATCTCGCCGTGTCGACGCATATCGCGCATCCGGGCGACAAGGTCACGGGGGTCGTCCACAAGCCCGATCAGGGCTCCGTCGACGAAGACACGCGACTGCCTCATGCCGTCTCCCTCCGGAGGGCAATGACGCCTATATCATAGAGAATATTCTTCACTTCCTCTTCATCGATGACGCCCTTACTGATCTCGACCATCTGGGCGAAGTTCTTTACCAGACCACAATTCGGACCCTCAGGGGTCTCGCTCGGACAGATCCGGCCCCACTGAGTCGGATGCAGGTCACGGGCCTCGAAGTGCGGCTGCGAACGGGAGAGCGGGGAGATCACGCGCCGGAGGTGCGAGAGCACCGCCATGTGGTCTACCCGGTCCAGGAGCTGCGAGACGCCGGTGCGCCCGCCCACCCAGTTGCCGGTGGCAAGCGGGTGCAGCAGCCGTTCGGTCAGAACGTCCGCGCGCACGGCGGTGCCGATCGAGAGGTCGCGGTGACGCATGCTGGCCCGTTCGAGTTGATACTTCACATCTCTTGTCAGGCGGTTTAACGAGATCCGGAAGAGGTCTTCCATAAGGTCGCCGGCAAGTTTCAGCCGTTTATTCGAGTAGTGGTCCTTATCGTCGATCCGGCGCCGGTCAAGCACCAGGTCGAAACAGGCTTCGGCCATCCGGCCGAGGAAATGCGCTTTTGCGAGGCGGACACCCTCGACCGCCGCGCGGTATCCGGGGTCCTCCTCTTTCAAGCCCACCGGCATCAGGTAGTTTAAGTGCGGGAGGAGGTAGTTATCGAGGACGAACTCCGCCCGTTTGCGCTGGTAGTCGCGGGTCTGGTTCGGGGCGAGTTTCTTCCCGACGTACATGACGCCGTCGTCGACCGTGTCGCACTCGCTCTCCTCCAGGTTCTGCATCATGAAGGTGAGGATCTCCTCGTCGGTGGAGACCGCCTCCACGATGTCGTGGTCGCCCTGGAGCCCCAGCGCCCGCATCAGGTCGACGAAGCGAAGGTGCCCGGCGACCGAGGGGAACGAGACCTCAAGCAGGTTCTTCCTGTTGCGCTCGACGATCACAAGCGCACGGTAACCCCGGAACTGCGAAAAGACCTTTGCGACGTAGATCCGCTCGTTGTAGCGCTCGGTAAACTCGGTCATGATCTTGTTCGAGGCAAGGTCCTCAAGCGTCATCAGCACCCGCTCCGTACCGTTGACGATGAAGTAACCGCCGGGATCGAGGGGATCTTCACCGTGCTCGGTTCGCTCGGCGTCGCTCATGTTGTAGAGGTTGCAGGCGGCCGAGCCCACCATCACCGGCAGCTGCCCGATGGTGGTGACGATCGGGTCCGATCGAACGTCGCCCTGGACGAGCGTCATCGCAAGTTGAATGGGTGCCGCATACGTGAGGTTCCGGAGGCGCGCCTCACTCGGAAAGAGTTCGGACTGCGAGCCGTCCGCCTCACGGACAAGCGGCTTTTTCACCTCAATCTTACCCAGCTCAACCCATACGGCCTCTTTACCTTTACCACGGGTCTCGATATCGGTCTCGATAACACGCTGTTCATCGACGACCTTCTGGAGGTTGTGCAGAAGAAAGTAGTTGTAAGAATCTAACTGGTGACGTGCTACGTGTTCCCGTGAAAAGTATGCTCTCGACAAAACACTTCTATCTAACAGATGGATCAGCTCCCGGCCTAATGTATTATTTCTTCGGTCTCTTCACGACGAGGCGATACGCCTCGGCTCTGCCCGCCGTACGACTTTCACGGGTAATCCGGATGACGTTCCCGACATCGGCCCCGATAGCTTTTACTGCAGGATCGTCGTGATAAATTTTAGGCAGTTGTTCTAAGGAGATATGGTACGTCGCAAGGAGGTCCGAAACCTCCGCTTCACCCATAATCTGATGGTCCGGAACCATCTCATGTTTGAGTACGTCAAGTGGTGTGCCCATCGCCTTACACCCCACCGACGAAAAAGTTGCGTATCAGATGCATCACCTTAAAATCCATAGACATCGCCCATGGCAACGGGCCCAAGGGGATTTGAACCCCCGACCACCTGGTTAAAAGCCAGGCGCTCTACCTAACTGAGCTATAGACCCCGCGCGTACTTGCCATCCAGCATTATTACAATGCAAGAATAGTATAAATAACTTACTTCCAGGCGTATCATATAATTCGCAGTCCAACGATATAAACTTTTCAATTCTCTATCCCCGCGAGACCAACCGGAACGTTTAATGCCCCCCCGATAGCCTGTTCATAGGTATATCTTACCGGAGCAAGGGTGTCCGCATGAATCCCTATAAAGACCATGCCGATACGGTCACATCCGCCATATCATGGGTATCTCAGGGCATATACCTGCTCATCGCCGTCTCACTCTCTCTGCTTGCGATCATCTCGTTCTACGACGTCGCCCTGCAGATAGTAGCGCTTGTCCATACCGAAGACATGACCGCGGGCGTGCTCCGGGTTCTGCACGCGCTCCTCCTGACCCTCATCATCGTCGAGATCCTGGAGACGGTAACGGCGTACTTCAGGACCAATCGGGTGCAGGTGACACCGATCCTGATCGCGGGCATCACCGCGATGGTGCGGCGGGTACTGACCTTCGGGGTCGAGTCCGTCGCGCCCCTCGATATCGGCATGACGCTTGCTGCAATCCTCGTCCTGACAATCGCGATCATCTACATCGGGCGGCAGGAGCGCGAAAACAGTTATTAAAAACGGCATTCTCCTGGCAGGAAAAGGCCGACGCGCCGCTCTAAGAAAGGGTTTCCCGGGAGCGGGAAGATAAACGCGATCACCGGGCCTCCAGGAGATCCGCAAACCTGATCCTGACCTGGTTCAGGCGCTCTTCCTGGAGTTTGATGCTTGCCGCCATGCTCTTTATGGCCCGCGTGATGTCCTCGCCGATTCCCGTCCGGGCATCCTTGATGCTGTAGGTCGTTTCCAGAATCTTCAGGAGGCGTTTGTTGATATCGACGCTCCGCGAGAGGCGCTCATACTCATCGACGAGTTGGGGGTCGACGCCGGCCTTGCGCGCCCGCTCGATATCGGCGGCGATGGAGTGTCGACGTGCCAGCACACGTTCGATGGCCTCGTAGAGCTGGTGGTGGGTTGTGGGTTTGAGAATGTAGTCCTCGATATAGGGCCCGTATTCGTTGGCCTCCTCGGGGGTGAGGGGCTTTGCGGTCAGCATGAGCACAGGGATGTCGCGCGTCTCGGGATCGGCCTTGATTCTCTCGAGCGTCTCCCAGCCGTCCATCGGCTCCATCATAATATCCAGAAGAACCAGATCCGGCGGAGCCGTTTTCATGACCTTCAGGCACTCCTCACCACTAAACGCGGTGACTGGCCGATAGCCACCACGCTCCAGCATGGTACTGAAAACGTCGACAATCATGGGGCTGTCGTCGACGATAAGTATCGTATACATTATGCCACCTCTCCAAACCTGACCGCAAGTTCCGATAACCGTCTCTGTACTGTAGGGAGATCTGCAGACTTATGTATTACCGCTGCGATCAGAGCGGCCTCCCCCGCACTCACGATGAAGATAGTAGCGTCGGCCGCGGCGACGGTAACGGAGGATGGCCGCCGAACATGAACGCTGCCGCACGCTGCATCTGCCGACGCAAGAACCGTCGCACACATGACCGCAAAGAGGGGCGACGACTGTT
The DNA here is from genome assembly GCF_002499755.1 of Methanoculleus sp. UBA291. Taxonomy (NCBI): domain Archaea; kingdom Methanobacteriati; phylum Methanobacteriota; class Methanomicrobia; order Methanomicrobiales; family Methanomicrobiaceae; genus Methanoculleus; species Methanoculleus sp. UBA291. Next base: position 102,211 of record NZ_DANC01000041.1, read on the forward strand.
CATCTTCCCGGAAGTGCCTGCCTAGAACCGTACCCTCACTGGATACAAGAGCGCAGGAAACGACACCGGCGACGGACCGAACCTCATTGATACATCTTTGGGCGTTTTCTACAATGGAAAGCTGATGATTCATACAGGTAACCCCAGGCACATCACATGTATATCTGCATTGCACAATATATGAATATCGAATCTTTCTTGCCTTCGAATTGCCTTTTTCCTGGATTTCACTGCAATTACAAGGGTATTCCTGCCGCAGAGCGCAGGATATACACGCTATCGCAGCACCCTATAGAGCCCGGAGCCGATCCGCAGGTACTCCCGCCCGCAAGCGGCGTTCGCCTGCAGATCGACTCCGGGAGAAGACCGCGCCGACCCCGTAACCATATAACCGGAGATATGCCCCAGAAAGGATATCATACGGCGTTAAAAGTGTATTTGAGTCTCCCCAGGGGGAGGGCAAAACAAATAAGATTAAATATAACGGCTGCTATTTATCCTTGAGACGGTTTTAGATGATCAGGGCTTACACCATCGCCTCAGGAAAGGGCGGGACCGGTAAGACGACCGTCACCGCGAACCTGGGAACGGCACTGGCCCAGTACGGTAGAGAGACCTGCGTCGTCGATACAGATATGGGTATGGCCAACCTGGGGCTGGTGCTGGGGCTCACGGAGACACCGGTCACGCTCCACGAAGTCCTCGCGGGGAAGGCATCGATTCAGGATGCGATGTACGAGGGCCCGTACGGTCTCAAGATCGTGCCGAGCGGCCTGTCGCTCCAGGGGTTCCAGAACGCCGACCCGCAGAAGCTCAAAGATGTGATGTGCGACCTTACCGACGCTTGCGACTTCCTATTCTTCGACGCGCCCGCCGGCATCGGCGCGGACGGGGTCATACCGCTCACCGTTGCGGACGAAGTGCTGCTGGTCGTAAATCCCGAGATATCCTCGCTCGTGGATGCCCTGAAGATCAAGATCCTGACGGAAATGATCGACGGCGCCGTCGGAGGAGCCATCCTCAACCGGGCGACCCTGGAGAACAGCGACGTGAGCAGGGGAAAGATCGAGAAGACTCTCGGCGTGTCGATCATCGATACGATCCCCGAGGACGTGAACATACGAAGAGCTGCAGCGGCGAGGACACCGGTCATCGTCGGGTCCCCCGGATCCGAATCGTCAAAAGCATTCCGAAGAATTGCAGCTCGTCTTGTGGGGTTCCCCGCTGAGGAGGAGCCCGAAAAGGTACAAGAAGGCTTTATCGAGCGGCTTGCCCGCGCACTTTTCAGGAGAGAAACATGATGGACATCAATGCAATCATGATAGTCCTGCTCTCGGTGATCATCATCTGTCTGCTGTTTATCATGTACATTATGTACGTGCGTATTCAGCAGCTTCTCGCCGAGGTCAACGCACTGACAGGCAGGATGGAGATTACCGGCAGCGAACTGGAACAGTTGACACGAAGCGTTGAGGAGTACAAGAGAACGCGGGGCTAAGGGTCGGATCACGCCCCGCCGGAAGAGAAGATATATGTGCAATTCGAGCATATACTAGAGGGAGGGGCCATAGGGTAGCCTGGCCATCCTAGGAGACTGGGGGTCTTCTGACCTGCGTTCAAATCGCAGTGGCCCCATCATACCATTTTTCCCGTATCAGGTTCCAGTACCTGTAGCATGAGATTTCAGGGGAACTGCACGGATTGTCTGATTTCCCGGGTAGAATATGAAAGCCGGCTCGCGGTCGACGATCCTGCGCGCGTGCGAAAGACCGTCGAGGCGTGCCGGGCCCTTCTCCAGCGCATCGCCGCCGACCCGGTGCCCGCACCGGTCATCGCAAGCAGGGTGCACCGCCTCGCCTACGAGATGATCGGCGACGCCGACCCCTACCGGTCCCTGAAGAGGGCCAACAACGAAGACGCGGCGGCGGTCTCTCTGGCGGTGCGCGGCAGCCTCTCGACGTTCCGCGACCTCGTCCTTGCATCGGTCGTCGGCAACACGCTGGACTACGGCTCCTCGGCTCACACCGTCACCGACAACTTCGTCGAGTTCTTTCGTCGGGAGTTTGCGGCGGGGCTGACCGTCGACGATACCGATGCGATCGAAACCCTCGCCTCCCGGGTGGTCTACCTCACCGACAACTGCGGGGAGATCGTCTTTGACGCCCTCCTTGCCGACCGCCTCAAGAAGAACGGGTCGCACGTCACGGTTGCCGTCCGGGGCGCACCGATCTTAAACGATGCGACCCTTGAGGATGCAACGGCGCTCGGCCTCGACCAGCGGGTGGACCTGCTCACCACCACCACCGACGGCGTCGCCGAACTCGGCCTCAACCGGGAACTCGCCCCGCCGGCCCTCGTCGACGCACTCGACCGCGCGACGCTCGTCATCTCAAAGGGCATGGCAAACTACGAGTCGCTCTCCGATGACCGCGACCTTCCTCCCGTAGCCTACCTGATGTCGGTCAAGTGCGGCCCGATCGGGGCGGATATCGGGCTACCCGTCGGCTCCCGGGTCGCCCTCCTCCGGGAGTAGCCGGCCCCGGGTTCCGGCGGAGGCCCCGGCATCCTTGCCCGGCAACAACAGCAATATAAGGATGACGGTGACAGTTATCGGGGTATAACGCTCCCTTTTGCATGACGACGCGTTCAATGACGCCGGATAGCGATTCGACAAGTATATTGTTTGAAATATTCTTTGGAAATTATTATATCATCCAAATATAGATACAGGTGTGGGGAAAACCACACCCGACGACCATCAGTCACTCATTCATTACCAGTCAGCAATCACCACAACCGTCCACACCTCCCAAGACCAGGGGCACAACGGGTTCGGTCGGGATACGGCCCGAAGACAGGGCCGTTCCACCAGCATTCCAGCGACCACAAGTGAGATTACACCGGCCCATGAAACCTCCGGGTGTGGTCCCCGCCTCATTTTTCGCGGTCATTGAGAACCGCATCCATTGCCACGCGGTGCCCTTCTCCTATCAAGCACCGACGGCATAGGCAAGATCCTCCTGCCGAAAAAGGGAAACTCGGGGAAAAGAGGAGCGAGTGCGCCCTTTACCAGAAGATCTTCCGGGACATCTCCAGCGCCTCGATGGCGGGCATCTTCTTCCCGGTCAGGAACTCGATTGCCGCCCCGCCGCCGGTGGAGATGTGCGTGAACCGGTCTTCGATGCCGAGCCGCTCGATGGCCGCGCCGGAGTGTCCGCCGCCCACCACCGAGAATTCCACGGTAGAAGCGGCCTTCAGGAGTTCGAACGTGCCGACGGCGAACGATTCCTCCTCAAAGAGCCCGGCCGGCCCGTTCACCACAACCGTTCCCGACCCCGTTATCTCCTTTGAGAGGCGGGCGATAGACTCGCTCCCGATATCCAGCACCTGAGCGTCCTCAGGAACGGCGTCCACCGGGTACTCGACGCGCCTGTCGTCTTCACGGACGGCGACCGAGTCCGGCAGAAAGAGACGGTCCCGGTAGGTCGAAAGGAGGTCTCGGGCCTTCTCGATCTCGTCGCGGTAACCGAGCTGGTCGATCAACTGGGCCGATGGGCGCCCGATCTCGTGGCCTGCCGCAAGCAGGAAGACATTGCCGACCACACCGACCACGATCACGTGGTCGGCGGTGCCCCGCTCGAGAACGTTCCGTGCGACCGCGATCGAGTCGTCCACCTTCGTCCCCCCGAGGACGAAGGTGACCGGGCGCGGCGCACCGGTGAAAACTCTTGAAAGGTTCGCAACCTCCTTCTCCATCAGGAGGCCGGCCACCGACGGGAGCACAAGCGGCAGCCCCACGATCGACGGCTGCGACCGGTGCGCCGTGCCGAAGGCGTCGTTGACGTAGAAGTCGGCCATCGACGCCAGTTTTCGGACAAGAAGGGTCTTCTTCGCTGCGTCGGGTTTTAAGGTCAGGTTCTCCTCGGCGGCGAACCGGAGGTTCTCGAGCATCAGGACGTCCCCGCGCTCCGCGTTCCTGATCGCTTCCCGGGCGCACCGCCCGAAGATGTCGTCGACGTAGGTCACCGGACGGCCGAGGAGCCGCTCCAGTTTAGCCGCATGCGCTTCAAGCGTCGTATAGTCCTTTTTGCCGGGCCTGCTCTGGTGCGTGAGGACGACGAGCCGCGCGTCCTCAAGTGCCTGCACCGTCGGCAGATGCTCACGGAACCTTTTGTCGTCCAGGATCTGGTTTGACGAGGGATCGATGGGTGAGTTGAAATCCACCCGCAGCATCACCGTCCCCGTCAACGTCCCCACATCTGCAAGCGTACCGATCCCCACCGGATATCACCTAACCCCGATCAGGCGCTCCTTGCCTTAACCCTTTTCAGGCGGAAGAGCTCCTCACGCTCCATCTCATCGAGCCGCATCTTGATAAAGTCTCTGGCCTCGGTGAGCTCGGGGATCACCTTGAACTCAAGCGCGTTCACGCGCCGCTTGGTGCCCTCGATCTCATCGAGCAGCCGCTTCATGGTCGTCTCGATCTCAGCAGCCTCGATGACGGCTTCAAGCAGGTCCTCGAACGCCTCCGCGGTCTCGTCGATGACGGCCGAGGTGCCGAGCATCCCGTAGCCGCGGTCGAGCACGCCCTTCCGGACGGACGACGCCTGGATCTCCGGGACGACGACGCCCATGATGTTCTTGCTCTTGACGGAGATTGCGGGGATGTCCGCCGTCGAGAAGGCGGCTGCTTTCACCCCGATCGCACCTTCGACCGTCTCGGCGAGGGCGATCATCTCCATCGCGTGGCGATAGCGCTCCATCAGTGCGCCGCGGCTCTCTTTTGCCTGCTTGAGCACCTTGAAGAACTCCAGGATCAGCCCATCGCGCTTCATCTTTAAGATGTTGTAGCCGCGCTCCGAGAGCTTGATCCGCCGCTTGACGTTGATCAGCTCCGACCGGGTCGGCTTGATATCCTGCAGCGCCATGGACACTTACTCCTGGGCCTTCTTCCGGTACTTCGGGTGATACTTCTGGATCAGTTCGCGGTCGATGCGCACGAGCTGCTCTTCGGGGAGCGTCGCGAGGAGTTCCCAGCCGAGGTCGAGCGTCTCCTCGATCGACCGGTCTTCGTAGAGGCCCTGCCTGACGAACCGGTCCTCAAAGAGGTCGGCGAACTCAAGGAACATCCGGTCGCGCTCCGAGAGCGCGTCTTTCCCGACGATGGCGACAAGCCCGCGAAGGTCGTTACCCTCCGCGTAGGCCGCATAGAGCTGGTCCGAGACCTTCTTGTGGTCTTCGCGGGTGTGCCCCTTCCCGATACCGAGGTTCATCAGACGGGAGAGCGAGGGCAGCACGTTGATCGGAGGGTAGATACCCTTTCGGTGCAGGTCACGGCTGACCACGATCTGCCCTTCGGTGATGTAGCCGGTCAGGTCCGGGATCGGGTGCGTGATATCGTCGCCCGGCATCGTCAGGATCGGGATCTGGGTCACCGAGCCCTTGACGCCCTTGATGATGCCTGCACGCTCGTAGATGCTGGCGAGGTCCGTGTACATGTACCCCGGATAGCCGCGCCGGCCGGGTACCTCTTCACGGGCCGCGCCGATCTGGCGGAGCGCCTCGCAGTAGTTGGTCATATCCGTCAGGATGACCAGCACATGGTAGCCGAGGTCGAACGCCAGGTACTCGGCGGTGGTGAGCGCGAGACGCGGCGTGATGATCCGCTCGACCGCCGGGTCGTCCGCGAGGTTTAAGAAGACGACCGCCCGCTCAAGAGCGCCCGTCTTCTCGAAGTCGGCCATGAAGTAGTTGGCCTCTTCCCGGGTGATGCCCATGGCCGCAAAGACCACGGCGAACTCTTCCGTCGAGCCGGGCACCTTTGCCTGCCGGGCGATCTGGAGCGCCACATCGTTGTGGGGGAGACCCGATGCCGAGAAGATCGGGAGTTTCTGACCTCGGACCAGGGTGTTCGTCCCGTCGATCGTCGAGATACCCGTCTGGATGAAATCCGCGGGAGACGAACGGGCGTAGGGGTTGATGGCCGCACCGGTGGTCTCGAGCCGCTTTTCCGGCACGATCTCCGGGCCGCCGTCGATCGGCTTGCCGCCGCCGGAGAGGATACGACCGAGCATATCCCTTCCCACCGGCATCTTGATCGTCTCGCCGGTGAAGCGGATGCCCGAGTCCCTGCCGATGCCCGCGGTGGTCTCGAAGACCTGAACGACCACGATCTCGTCGCTCGTGTCCAGCACCTGGCCGCGCTTGACCGTACCGTCGGCGGTCACGATGTTAACGAGTTCGCTGTAGCCCACCGGCTCCGTCTTCTCGACGAAGACCAGGGGGCCGGCAATCTGTGAAATCGTCCTGTACTCCTTCATGGTCACGCCGCCCTCAACGCATCGAATTCAGATTCCATGTCTTTCATGATCGCATCGAGCATGGGCTCGTAGTCCCGGGTGAACTTGATCTGCGGGAGCTCGTTCTTGCTCTTCACGCTGATGACCTGCTGCGGGGTCGCTCCGCCCGCCTGGGCGGTACGGGCAAGGTCGGCGTAGTGCTTGATCGCCCGCATCATGTCGTACTGCTTGGTCATCGAGCAGTAGGTGTCCACGGGATCGTAGGCGTTCTGCTGCAGGAAGATCTCACGGAGCATCCTCGCCACCTCGATGGTGACCTGCTCCTCGTCGGGCAGGGCGTCGGAACCGACCAGCTGGACGATCTCCTGGAGCTCGGCTTCCTTCTGGAGGACGCCCATCGCCCAGGACCGGAGCGTGTTCCACTCGGGCGAGACCTCGCGGTCGTACCACTCGCTGAGCGAATCGAGGTAGAGCGAGTAGGAGTTCAGCCAGTTGATGGCCGGGAAGTGCCGGCGCTGGGAGAGCTTTGCGTCCAGTGCCCAGAAGACCTTGACGATACGCAGGGTGTTCTGGGTGACCGGCTCCGAGAAGTCGCCGCCGGGCGGCGATACCGCGCCGATGACCGAGACCGAACCGCTCGTGCCGTTTGTGTTCACCACGCGGCCGGCCCGTTCGTAGAACTCCGAGAGGCGGGCCGCAAGGTATGCAGGATACCCTTCCTCGCCGGGCATCTCTTCAAGACGGCTCGAGATCTCACGCATGGCTTCGGCCCACCGGGAGGTGGAATCCGCCATCAGGGAGACGTCGTAGCCCATGTCCCGGAAGTACTCGGCGATCGTGATCCCCGTGTACACGGATGCCTCACGGGCGGCCACAGGCATGTTCGAGGTGTTTGCAATCAAAACCGTCCGCTCCATCAGCGGCCGGCCGGTCTTCGGGTCCTCAAGCGCCGGGAACTCGGTCAGCACCTCGGTCATCTCGTTTCCGCGTTCGCCGCAGCCGATATAGACGACGATCTCGGCATCGGACCACTTCGCGAGCTGCTGCTGGGTGACCGTCTTGCCGCTCCCGAACGGTCCGGGGATGGCCGCCGTTCCGCCTTTAGCGATAGGGAAGAGGCCGTCCAGGATTCGCTGGCCGGTGACCAGCGGGACGTCCGGGTTCAACTTCTCCTTCACGGGACGGGGCACACGGACCGGCCAGCGCTGGAGCATGGTGACCTCGGTGCCGTCCTCGAAGGTGCAGATGGTCTCATCCACCGTGAAAGTACCGCCCGAGATCTTCTTGATCTTGCCGCCCTTCGACCGGGGCGGGACCATGACCTTATGGACGATGTTCGTCTCCTGGACCGTGCCGAGGATATCCCCGGCCCGGACCTCGTCGCCGGCCTTCACCACGGGTACGAACTCCCACTTCTTCTCGTGGGAGAGGCCCGGGGCCGATACGCCGCGCTCGATGAAGTTGCCCATCTTGTTCACGAGCACCTCGAGCGGCCGCTGGATCCCGTCGTAGATACTGGTCAGCAGCCCGGGCCCGAGCTCCACCGAGAGCGATAGGCCGGTATTCTCCACCGGCTCGCCGGGCCTGATGCCGGCGGTATCTTCGTAGACCTGGATGATGATGTTCTCACCCTGGATCTTGATGACCTCCCCCATCAGTGCTTCATTGCCGACCTTCACCACGTCGTACATGTGTGCGTCGAGACCGACGGCAGTGACGACCGGCCCTGAAATCCGTTTCAGGACTCCCTGAGTCCTGTTTCCTTTTGCTTTTTCCATTACTTCCACAGATCAACACCCACCGATCTCTTGATTCTCTCTCTCATCGACAGGCCGCCCGCCTCTCCGCCAATCGCGATCACCGTCGGCTTGACGGAGTTTTCAAGGGTGGTGCGAAGCCGCAGAGGGATCCGCTCCATGTCGCTGCCCTTCAGTACGAGGATGCCGACATCTCTGTCATCCAGCACCTGGTTGATGTACTCGACCAGCCGCTCGTCGGTCTCGGCCGTATAGGTCTTTCTTACACCTGCAAGCCGAAAACCGAGGATGAATTCACCGGTACCGACAACTGCGATCTCCATTTCTACATCACCAGGTAGCCCTGTAACCGCTCACCGGGGAGGCCGGCTTCCTTGCCCCGGGCGAGGGCGCGAAGGTTCGCGACCTCGTATTTCTTCTCCTCCAGGTAGACGAGGACCGGGAGGATCGAGAACGGATACCGTTTCGACATCCGCTCCATCTGCTCAAGCTGGACCCGGGTCAATGCAACCTCGATCTCGTGGATGGCACTCTTGTCCCGGACCCCTTCGAGCGCATTCAAGAGCGGGACCATCTTCACCTGCCGCTTAAGAGCGTCGATGAACTCGTCCCGGTTCTCGATCCCCGAGAGCCGCTGCAGTTCCTCCACCGAGAACGAGCCGCCGGGAAGCATCAGTTCCCGGACATCCTCATGAACGTGCCCCGCCCGGAGGCGGAAGAGGTTCTGGATGTTCCGGATATCGATCTCGAGCTCGATGTACTTCAGGAATATATCCCCGCCCTTCACGCCCGCTTTCGCGTCGGCGATGAGCCGGGCATAATACCCTTTGTAGAGTTCGTTCTCCAGATGGGCAAACGACCCGGTCTCCGTCGCGCGGGGAAGTTCCCTCTCGATGACGGGATAGAACCGCTCGCCCCTGAGCGCCTCGGCGACCCTCTCCGGCGACTCTTCGGCGAGAAGACGATCGAGAGCGACCTTGTCAAGCCCGCCGGCCGGAACCAGGACCTCCTTGATCTTGCCCGGCTGCATCCCCTGCAGCTTACCGCGCAGGATCGTGACGACGTTCTGGATATCCCAGCGGCGCAGATAACTGACGGTAAAGTGCTTCAGGTCTCCCGGGACAAGTTCCAGGATGCTCTGATATTCTTTCGCGAGGTTCCAGCTCAGGGCCACCTCGACAAGGTTGATACCGGAGAAGGAGGTGCCGAGTTCATCGATCTCGGACCGGTAATTGGTCTCGCCGATGAACCGGGTGATCTCAGGCAGGCTCATATTCAGCATGCGGAGATAATCCTCGCGCGGTATCAGCAGCGATTTACGCACCCGCATGCGGGTGCAGGCGTAAATGTACTGGGCCGATCCGCTACTTACTCCTGCCATTTATGAACCCTCCTCATGTAAACAGGATATCTGACGCATCCTTCAGGTCGGACTCCCAGACTTCGTCCAGGAACGTGCGGTAACTGTAATCGATCTGCAGTTCGCCGTCGTTGCTCTCGACGATGACGCCTCCGGCAATCTCGACCGGGTCGCCCACGGTATAGCCGGAGAGCGTCCTTTGCCGGGAGATAATCGCCTCGACCATAGGAAGGTCCCGCTCGTTCGCATGGACGACGCCCTTCTTGATCACCTTCGCCGCTCTTTTCAACAACTCGGTGAGCGCCTTCTCCTGGAATTCGGCCGGCAGCGAACCGACAGCGGCGAGCGAGGCCGAATAGACCTGGTCAAGGAGCGTCTTCTGGGCGTTTAAGACCTGTCGTTTGACGACGAGGTTCGCCGCAGAGGTCTCCTGGTTGATGATGTGGGTGGCCGCCCGGTCCGCTTCCTCCTGTGCCGACACCTTGATCCCGGCAGCACGTTCCTGTGCGTCCCGGAGGATCGCGTCGACTTCGGCCCGGGTCTCCGCCCGGGTCGCCTCGACCTCTTTTCGCCCTTTCTCCCGGATCTCGTTGACGACTGCTTCGAGTCCCATGGTTCACTCCATCAGAACAGAAGCAGCAGTGCAACCACAAGACCAAAGATGACGATGGTTTCCGGAATCACAGTGAAGAGCAGCGCAAGACCAAACATATCCCTGTTCTCTGCGGTCGCACCGACGGCCGCCGCACCGATGCCCATCTCAGCAAGGCCGGTACCGACGCCGGTGAGACCCACTGCGAGACCTGCGCCGACTGCGCTCATTCCTGCCTGCGATGCCTGTACCATTTCAAGAGTTGTGCCAACATCTACCATTTTCTTATTCCTCCGTAAACTTGGGTTTCATACCGAATGGGTTGTACTTTTTGCCTCCACCTTTGTAGAACTTGGTGAAGAACTCAACATAATGAAGACGAATCGAATGCAGACCGCCGCCGAGGAGGCCGAGTGCCGTGTTCAGCACGTGCCCCAGCAGGAAGACGAGAATGCCGACAATAATGAGGACCACGCCGACCGGCGTGATTGCTGCAAGCTGGGGCTCGATCATCATCCCGATCGCGATGTAGTTGACCACCATTGCGATTGCGACCGAGGATAAGCCCACCGCCGTCAAACGGGCGTACGACAGCACGTGACTGACGATCGTCGGAAGTTCGACGATCTCGAGCGGGTTCTCCTGCGCGATCCCGATGACGCCGGCCACTAAGAGGACGATCCCCGCCACAGCGGAGACGTTGAATCCCATGGCGACAACGGGCAGACCCGTCAGGTCGGGCATCAGCGGGATGGGGAAGAACGCCCAGATCAGAAGCAGGATGCCCCACATGACCCCGAGCCAGCCGAGGTTGGAGATCATCGCCTTTGTCGCGTGTTTGCCGTGATAAAGGCTCCGTGCGTTGCGAACGCCGATAAGGCGCCCGAGCGTGATGTGCAGGATACCGATCCAGATCGCAACGATCATCAGTTCGACAACCTGAGGCCCGTGACCGCTCGCGGCTCCCCCGATGTTGAGGTGCCGGGAGAAGATCACCGGCGCCCACGGGAGCGAGAACCCGAAGAACTCGCTGTAGAGTACGCCGAAGATGATGCTTGATATGCTTGAAACCCCGAGCACCTTGAGCAGATTTCTTCCTCCTTCGCCCTTCAGGAACTTCCGCAGCCCGAGACTCAGGGCCAGCAGCACGGCGCCGTAGCCCACGTCTCCGAGGATCATCCCGAAGAAGATGGGGAAGACGATGGCCAGCAGCAGCGTCGGGTCAAGCTCGGAGTAGCGCGGCCGCCCGTAGAGGTCCATGAGCAACTGCGACGGTCTGGCGAACGACGGGTTCTCGTACTCCACCGGGACCGCGGTGTCGTCGTCGATCTCCAGGTCTTCGATGTAGATCTTCCCGTCGGTCGCTTTCTCCAGCGCATCCCGGACCCTCTCCGCCCGGTCTTCCGGCACCCACCCTTCGGTAATGAAGGTCTCTTCCGTGGTAGCAAACCGCAACGGGGCTTCCGCCCGCTCTACGTCAGCCGTGAGTAGTTCATCGCATGCTACCAGGAAGCCGGTGTGCTGCTTACAGATACCCGCGATCTTTGCATTGACCGCAGTTACTTCGTCGCTAATCCTCCGGGCTTCTTCTGCATGGGACTCCAGGCGCTCTTTCGGGGAGCCCGTCTCATCGGGAACGGGGATCGCCTGGAAACCGGCATCGAGGAGAAACCGCTCGACCTGCTCGCGGTGTTCGCTCTGCACCACGACGACGATCATGTTGCCGTCCACCTCGCCGGAAAAAAACTTCTCGTTGGGGACGTCGATCTCGACATCGTGTGCGATATGCCCGGTAAAAACGGTAAACTGCGTGTACCCGCGATAGAGTTCCAGGTCAAGGGGGACCACGGTAAACGGTTCGAGTTCCTTTACGCGCTGTTCGTGCTCCTTCTGCCGCGTCTCCAGTCTCGAACGCGTTGAAACGAGGTTTTCCACCTCGTTCTGGATGGCGGGGAGGTCCGTCCGGATCATCGCCCGAACCTTCGATGCGGGGACCTTTTCCCCGACTTCTACGCTCTCCGGGTCTACCCCGCACGCATTCTCGATTGCCCTGACCTTGATCAGCGCCGAAGCCGCATCGCTCGCCCCGGGGAGGGGGTGACCGATCGACAGCGCTTCGTCTGACGCGCTCTCCGGCACAAAGTCTTCGATATGATAGACGTTGTGGCGGTAGAGAACTCTCACGATGGTGTCGATCTCACCCTTCGGGGCCGCGATGAGCAGCCGGCGCATCCGTTCAGGCCTTAGCATGCAGCTGCTCCTTGAACCGTGCGACAATAAAGTCTACAGCTTTTGTAAGGTTCCTTTCGCCCTGCTGTTGCAAGGCATCCGCGCGTGCTTCACCCTCCTTGACGATCCCTGCATACCTGTTCTGCGCCTGGGCCCGCGCCTCGGCAAGACGCTGATTCCTGTATCCTTCGGCATCTTTCTGCGCCTTCTGGATCAGGTTGTCAGCCTCCACCTCGGCATCCGAGAGGCTCTTCTTCCTCCCGGCCTGCGCATCACGGATCATTGCCTGATACTCTTCTTCAGTTTCCCTGATGCTTTTCAGGACATCGGTCTTCATCAAACCCTCCTTCTCACGGCTCATGAATATTTGAGGAAATTGAGCATATATTTATTGTTGTTTGTCTGCGGAGGATTTTTCCGCATCCAGATGCTTCACCACCGCCCCGGGCGGCAGGTTTTTCACCGCAACGCCCCCGGGAATTCCTGCAATCGAGACTCCGGAGAACTCCCCGGACGAGCAGAGCAGGTGCTGTCCGGGATGGGTCCCCCGCCGGATGTCGCAGGCAAGAAGGATCTCCGGGGCGACCGAGACGACCATCGACAACCGTTTCGAGCCGGGATGGTCTTTCGGAAGGACGACGAGCGGGACGTGGTATCGCCGGACCAGTTCAAGCATCATGCGTGCCTGCTCAACGGGGCCGCCTTCCGGCATGGAGACGGCGACCAGGTCGTCGGGGTCGACCGCGAGACAGTACTCGTCGTCCGGGGTCTCAATACAGAGCGGAAACCTTGAGCCGGCCTTCGCAACAAGTAGAAAAGAGCATTCTCCCCGGATGAGGAGAAGTTCGTCGCCGAGGGGCAGGGTCGTCACGCCCGGCCCGGCAGACGACCTCCCGGCAGCGCCGCTTTCAGACTTCTTCGACATCTTCCGACTGGCAGCTCGGGCACATGGGCCGCTTTCCTACGCCCTTGAACCGTTCGCCGCACTCTTTGCAGCGGTAACTCTTGCCCTTCACCCGCTCATTGAACTCGATATCGACGGGTCCACCGACTGTACACATCTGGCATCACCGAAAGAGAGATGGAAGGCAGAGGGTATAAAACCTATTGCGGCACCCCGACACCCGCATGAGGGAGGGTTGGACGATCCGCGGAGGCGCCGGCCCTAGAGAAAGACCGTGAAGACCACGAACGCGATGATGAGCATCACAGCTGCGTGTTTGACGCCCGCCCGGAGCGACGCTTCCCCCATCTGCCCGGCGATCAGGCCCGAAAAGAATGCCTGGATGATGCATCCGTGGTAGAGGAGACGCTCGAACGTTATGAGGGGCGTCTTCCCGATAGGCACCGCGCCAGCTCCCGCATCCGCGACCAGGACGCTGACGTCGGCCAGCACGGAGAGGAACTGGAGATCGATAACGGCCACGACGAAGAGGAAGACGATGAAGACCAGATAGACGATAGCGGTGTAGATGAACATTTCGGCCCGCCTCTCGCGCTTGAGGTTCTCCGAGATCGCGGCATCGCGCGCCGCGATGGAGAGCACTTCACTGATATTCCCGGTCATCCGGCTCGCCGTCGTGATCAGGGTCACCGTCCGGGCGATGGTGGGGGTGCGTATCCGCTCCTCGAACCGCACAAGCGCCTCCTGGACGCTGGCGCCCCACTCGATGTCACGCTTGATCTTCCTGATCTCGTAGGTCAGCACCCCGAGGTCCGCCTTTACGAGGAGCACAATGGCCTGCGCGAGCGTCAGGCCCACCTGGTTTATCCCGGAGAGGCGATTCAGGAACTCGGGGATCTCCGCCTCGAGTTCCATCACCCTCTTTTGCCAGAACCAATGGAAGACGCCGAAGGGAATGAGGATGATCAGCAACCCCACGACCAGATGGTCGTCCAGCACATCGATGAGAATTTCCGTGTCGGGATAGGCCGGAGTCGCGAGGACGGTGAGAGCGACGTACGCGAGCGCAACCGGCACCGTCACGTAAAACGTCCGGTTCGGCTCGACGAGGAACGCCTGGAGGGGGTGACGCAGAAATGACCGAATCTTCCTGACCCGGTCGTAACGCTCCAGGCGCTGGAAATGCGGCTCGTCACCGGATCGCTCTTCGACCCGGACATCGTCGAACTCATGGAGCCATTTCATACTGGCATACCGCTCGACCGGCTCGCTTTTGATTGAGATCGCGTCGATAGCAAGGAGGAAGAGGAGTGAACCCAGAGGAACGAGGAGGTAGATGACGATCGAAAGTGCCATGAGCGGCGTGCTGCTCATGAAACCCAGGACGACCATGACGATGATGATGAAGAGCGGGCCGGCAACGAAGAGCGTCACGTAGACCTCGGCTGCCATTTGAAGCGCGGAGAGGAAGGTCTTTTGCTCGAATCGGGCATCTTCCTGGTATATCCGCACCCGCACATCAAGGAACCCGAGAAGATCCCCCCCACTCTCGACCACGGAGATAAGGTCCTCGGCGAACTCACGCAGCTTCTCCGACGGGGTCGTCTCCTGCAGGTGACGGAGTGCTGTGATCTGGTCGCAGCCGAAGTAATCGGCGTCCCGGACGACACGCCGGAACTCGTGGGCCGCTTCACCATAGACCGCCGGATTTGCGCTGATCGCCCGGAAGACCTCCATCATCTCCGTCCCGCCCTGGCGCATGGCATACATGTAGGAGACGACGTTGTGGAGCAGCAGGTTGATCCGGGTCGCCCGACTCTTCTTCAGAATGGACGGGTAGCACATGAAGAAGATATAGGCCGCATAGGCGGTGAGGACGAAGGTGACCGCGCTTGCGGCAACCTGCAGGAGATCGATCCAGGTATCCGTCAGTTCGAACCCCGGCAGATGGATGGCAAATACGTTGTAGACCCCGACGCTCACCCGGGGGAAGACCGCGAGGCGCATCGCGAGGAACGCGAGAACAGCCCAGAGCACGCCGAAGAGCCCGGAGACGAGGAATGCCCGGAGGAGGTAGCGGTCGAGCGTCACCCCCATGTTCGCCGCAACAAGGTCTTCGTGGAGGCTCCGGTACCGTACGGGGTCGCGCTCCACCCACCGGCGGACAAAGCGGTGGAGGTGCGCGCCGGCGGGCAGCATCACCGGACCAGCCCGCCGAGGTCGTCAAGGGAGGCGATCACCCGGTCGCGATCAACCGCGAAGATCTGGATGATCCGGGCGACCGCACCGTAGTCTCTGATACCCTGCGCGGCGAGAGCGAGGAGAACGCGGCGCCGGGTTTGCAGTTCCTCTTCGAGCCGGGTCCGGCTCCAGCCGCGGTACTCCATGATTTCGCTGTAGATCCGGGACCGCCCGCTGTAGGAGAAAGTGTCGGGTACGGGGTTGTACTCGAAGACCGTGTTCACCTGGAGGTTGTCGGTGAGCGGGTCGATACCGGCAATCTCGACGATCTCCCGGCAACGCCTGACACGGTCGGGCCCCCGGTGGGTGAGCGCCTGGACGGATATGATGTCGAGCGCCTGGAGCATGTTCCTCGGCACGTTGAGCGGGTCGCTCCCCAGGCGGTGGATGGCTGCATCGACGCCGCCGGCGTGCATGGTGGAGAACGTCGTGTGCCCGGTGTTCATCGCCTGAAAGAGCGTCCGGGCTTCGCTCCCCCGGACTTCTCCGACCAGGATGTACTCGGGACGCTGCCGCATCGCGGCCTTGAGGAGGTCGAACATCCCGATGACGGGAGCGCCGGGCCCCCCGGATACCGTCTCACGCGTGACGCTCGCGACCCAATTCTCGTGATAGAGTGTGATCTCCCGGGTGTCCTCGATGGAGACGACCTTCGCAAGCGGCGGGATGAAGAGGGCGACCGCGTTGAGCGACGTGGTCTTTCCTGACGCGGTGCCGCCGATGAAGAGCAGGTTCCTGTTGTTCTCGATCGCCATCCAGAAGTAGACGAGCTGGTCGACGTCGAAGGTGTTCGTCTCAATCAGCTCCACGGGTGTAAACGGCACCTCGCGGAACTTCCGGATCGTGAACGACGTGCCGCGGGTGGTGATTTCACTGCCGAAGGTGAGTTGCAGCCTCGACCCGTCGGGGAGGGTTGCATCCACGAGCGGGCTTCCGATGGAGATATGCTTCCCCGAACGCTGGGCGAGCGTGATCGCGAGCGAGTTCAGAGCCGGTTCGTCGAACCTGATGTTCGTCTTGATGTTCTGGTGCCTGCGGTGATACAGGAAGAGCGGAACCCCCGCGCCGTCACACGAGATATCCTCGATCAGGGCGTCCTTCATCAGCGCATCGATGCGCGACCAACCGAGGAAGTTGCGCTCGAGGTAGTAGCGGAGCCGGAAAATAGAGGCATCGGGGAGGGCGAGGCCGTACTCCGCGAGGAGTTTCTCCATCTTCCCGGAGAGGACCGTCCGGCGATCAGAAGCCATGGCGTGGTCGTCGAGGATCAGGACGTCGTGGAGGTCGTCGAAGAGCCGTTCCAGGAGTTCGTACTCAAACTCCGAGAGCACCGGCTCGAAGAGGAGGAACTCGACCTGATTCGTCTGTGCATTGCGGGCTATCACGGCGAGGGCAAGGCCCCGGGTGATCCAGTAGCGGTCGATCTCCTCGTAGCCCGCCGGGACCTCCGCTTCCGCGAGGTGGCCGTGTACCATGGGGTCGTACCTGCCCACGGTCGCGCCACCCTTCCGGAAGCGGAGAAGGCGATCCAGAAGATGGACCGAACCGGACCGCTCCCGGGCCGCCGAAGAGCCTTCTCTCTCTGCCGTCATCGCGGCATCCCGGGCTCTCTCAATTGCCGGTCATAGGCTACTTTCCGCATGTTCCGTGACCCATCCCATCCCGGATACAGGCCCCCGCCGCCATTCACCAGCGTTCGGGGTGACGGGCAGCGCACCGGGGGCTGTGCGGGAGACTATGTATATATGTGTGGAGCGGCACCCATGATAAACCTGCTTTTTCAGCAATGGATGCCATTTATTCCTGCGGGACCCTTCGGCAGCATGAGCGAAAAGACTCTGCTCAAGAACGGGACGTTCGAGCCCTCCGTGAAGACCTGTTCGGTCTGCGGCTACCGGGCTATCAATGCCGCAATTATCAAATAATTCGCATTTCCAGGCGACGGATCAGCGCCGTCGAGCCGATGGACACGCTCCCGCCGGGATGGCCTCCTCTTAAGGGGCGGGGCGGTTCACGGACGCAACTTTCTCCCGTACCACGAAGCGGAACGTTTTAACGGCGATCAACGTATACTGATTACCATGTACGACCGCCTCCAACTACGGATGCCGACGGGAATCGCTTCGCTCGACCCCGTGCTGGACGGGGGGGTCCCGCCGGGATCGGTGGTGCTGCTCCTCGGGGAGGACGGTGCCGGCAGCGTTGAGTTTGTACAGACCTCGCTCATGAGCTTCGCTATCGGGAAGCAGGGTGCGGCCGGGGAGCACCTCATGCTCCCGGAGAGCGTCTCGTACGTGACGCTCACCCGGATGAAGGAGGATATCCTGGAGGAGATAGCCCTCTCGTTCAACCCGGACCTCTACGAACAACTGGAGAAGGAGATCGTCTTCCACGACCTCTCGAACCTCTACTTCGATGCCAGCACCGTCCCCCCGGGCTGGTACGGGGAGGGGAACGTCATCGAACGCATGCAGAAGAAGCAGCGCAGGGAGGAAGACAGCATCCTCGCGGAGATTGTCCGGCTGTTCGACGAGTGCCCGAAGAACAGCCAGATCATCCTGGACTCGCTGACCGATATCGCCCCGCCGCTGATGGAGGGGACACGGCGGCATGCGTTCGTCGCCTTCCTGCGCGGACTGCAGCGAGCGACGAAACGCTGGGGTACTACCGTCTATCTCCTGCTCACCTCCGGCATCCTGGACCGGTCGCAGGAACTTGAGATCGCCGACTGCGTCGACGCAACGATCTTCTTTCACTGGGAGGAGGCCGGTGCGCAACGCCGGCAGCGGGTCATGTACTTCGGAAAATTCCGGGGCGTGATGCCCCACCTTGAGAGCAAGGATCTGGTGAAGTTCGCGGTCTCGGTCTCGGCAACGGGGGGGTTCGAGGTGCGTAACATCAGGGTGGTGGTGTAATGGCGGACCGGGTGAAGTTCGGGGTCGAAGGACTGGACGAGATGCTCCTCGGGGGGCTTCTTGAGGGGAGTATCTGTGCGGTCGTCGGGACCTACGGCACCGGCAAGACGATGTTTGCCCTCCAGTTTGCGTACGAGGGGCTCCGCCGGGGCGAAAAAGTCATTTACATCAGCCTCGAAGAACGCGAAGAACATCTCCGCACCACCATCGCGCAGAAAGGGTGGGATACCGGGGTTTTCGACGACCGGCTGTACCTCGTGAGGCTGGACCCAACCGACTTCAACCTCGCTATCAACAGCATCAAGAGCGAACTCTCTTCACTCATCAAGAGTTTCGGGGCCGCACGGGTGATTATCGACCCGATATCGCTCTTCGAGGGGCTCTTTGAGGACGCATCCGTCCGGCGGCGGGAGATGTTCGGGTTCATCGAGATAATGCGGGACGAGGCCTGCACCCTGATGCTAACGAGCGAGGCCAACACGGCAAACCCGGAAGAGAGCAAGTATGGACTTGCCGAGTACCTGGCGGATGCGGTGATCCTCCTTCACCGTATCCGGTCTCCGGGGCTCACCGAGGTGCACCTGGCCCTTGAGGTCGCGAAGATGCGCCGGTCGGCCCATTCGCGCGAGATCAAGCCGTTTGAGATCCTCCAGGACAAGATCATGGTCTACTCGGAAGCGATTCTCTTCTAGTGCTCATGGTCATTTAATACTATGAATTCCATAGCACGACCATCTGTGTGGAACCATACTTCGTCCCGGGTTGCCTGACGCGAAGATGCCAAAGTTCGTTCCGCTGAATCGGATATGAATGTGGGCCCGATGAAGGGATGAGGACTCACCCCGGGCATGCCTCCCCTGTTTCACCCACCCCGCCCGCGCTTTCAGCGCTCCTCCCCCGCCATCGGGACGGGGGCAGTGCGGGGCGATAGCCATGGAAAGCCGTGCCAGTGCGATCAATCGAAAGTGACTGATGCGCTCCTGCGCATCAGAATTCCTAAAATTAGGGGGCACGATGCACTAGTCCGCGGGAAGCACTGGAGAAACCCGTATGATCGGGTCTCCGGTAGTGTGCCCCCCTTGAAACGGCGGGGATTAACCCGGCCGCCGAAAAGAAGAAGTGTCCGGGAGGCCCTCTCAGATCGTGATCCCCACGAGATGCAGCAGGACGAGGACCAGGGCGCCGGGGAGCCCGCCGAGGGCGCATATGAGGATCGTCACCAGGTTGATCTGGAGGTCGGGGGCGCCGAACCACGCGAGGATATTGAAGTAATTCAGGAGCCAGAGCGTGACGAGCCCCGCGACGGCGTTGATGAGAAGCGTCAGGGCCTTCTTCATCAGATAGTAGAGCGCGGCGGCTATTGCAACCGCAAGAAGGATGGCAAGGATCTCTTCCATCATCTATTTACCAATGATCTGCTGGTTATTTAATCGTATTGATGGAATCGTCAACCGTCCGACGCGCCTTGCATCTTTTCCAAGCCCCCCGATCTCCCGGAACATCTCAAAGACGTTCCCGGAGAACATCGCCGTCCGGATGGGGCGGGCGAGGTCCCCTCCCTCCATCCAGAAGGGGTTGGAGACCTCCACCGAGAAGTCGCCGGAGAACGGGTTTGCGGTATGGGCGCCCACGACATCGTGGATCCAGACCGCCCGCTCATCGCCGAGATCCTTCATCCGCGGCCCGTCGACGAAGAGGTTATGGAACCCGATGTCGGGGACCCCGCTCCTGGACCGGACGGCGCTTCCCGTGCTCTCTTCGCCGTAGCGGTATCCGGTCTTGAGGTCGTAGGCGAACAGTCTGAGCACACCCCGCTCCACGAAATCCAGGCGGTGGGTGAGGACGCCCTCCGCATCCCAGGCGGTGCTTCCGAGGCCGGGGGCCAACGGGTCGTCGTAGATGGAGAGATTCTCATCAAAGACCGTTTCGCCGAGTTTATCCGCAAGAGGCGACCGGCCGGCCTTCACGCTCCGCCCGGAGAGGGCCGGGAGGAGGATCTGCCCGAGGAGACTTCCCGCCGCGATCGGGGAGAGGACGACGTCGTAGCGGCCCGTCTCGATATCGCGGCCGGAAAGAGAGCGTGCGGCAAGGTCCGCAGACCGCTCCCCGACCGACCGGGCGTCGATATCGGCACGGAACGGGGAGACATCGAACTCGTAGCCCGTGGACTGCTCCCGGATCGTCTCAAGGGAGACCGACGCCGCCGTCCGGTCCATGCCGTAGAAGACGCCGCTTGTGTTTGCAACCGCCAGATACGCCCGGGCGAGATCCGCCGACCCGCCGACGACATCCACCGGGTGCTCCGCGGCACCGGACAGGAGGTCGTCGACCATCCTCGCCGCGTCCTCCACCGCAACGACGAGATCCGGGTCCGATGAAGGTGCCGCGCCCGGGATCTCGGCCGGCTTCGGGAGACCGCCCCACTGCTGGGGGGTGGCCATCCGCCCGCTTGTAAGCGCCGCGTCCAGGCATTCCTTCCACCGGTCGGGGTCGCCGGTGCTTGAAAACCCGATCCGGCCGTCCTTGATCGTCCGGACGGCCATGCTCCAGGCCTCCGACTCCTCGGCGGCGCCGAGGATCCCTTTCTTGATATCGGTGCCGACGCTCTCTTCCCGGACGTAGAAGACCTCGACCTCGTCGGCCGCGCGTCCACCCGCCCGAAGAACTTTCTCGATAAGGTCTTCGCCGTTCATTCTCCGCGCCCCCCGATGATTGCGCCTTCAAGCAGGAGATGGGGCGCTCCGTCGCTTACCGGGACGTTCTGCCCGCCCTTGCCGCAGTATCCCGGGCTCATCTTCCGGTCGTTCCCGATGAGGACGATGTTATGGAGGGTCGAGAGGATCTCGCCCGAAAGCGAGACGTCACGGACCATATCGGTCGTCTCGCCGCCCTCGACCAGGTAACCGTACTCCGCATTGAACTGGAAGACGCCCCGGCCGGGGTCGACCTGGCCGCCCCTTGACCCGATCAGCAGAATGCCGTCTTTGCACTCGGCAAGGATCTCGTCGTAGGCCGCATCGCCGTTCTCGATGAAGGTGTTGCTCATCCGGACGATGGGCGGCGCCCCGTGTTCGGCCCGGGCGTGCCCGGCGACGCCGTTCCCGACCGCCGCGAGGGTTTCCCGGTTGTGGAGGTAGGAAGAGAGGACGCCGTCGCGGATGATCTCGGTCCGCCGCACCGCCACGCCTTCGGCGTCCACCGGCATGAACCCGAACTCGTGGAGGGAGGGATCGTCGACGATGACGAGCCCCTCGCGCCCGATCCGCTCCCCGATCCTCCCGCTAAGGACCGATGCGCCTTCGCGGACAAGGTCCCCCTCGCTCGCATGGCCGACCGCCTCGTGAGTAAAGACGCCGGCGAGTTCCGGGTCGAGCACCGCCCGTCGGGTCCCGCCCTTTGCGAGTCTGGCGTCGAGCAGCGAGACCGCGATCTCGCCCGCCTTCCGCCCGAGGTCCTGCCTGTTCCGGAGGTTGAACCCGGTGATGACGTGGTCGCGTTCGCTCCCCATCTGCATCACTCCGTTTCGGGACGCAATCGCGAGGACCGAGAACCCGGACCGGGTCGCCTCGTAGGATGCCTCATTCCCGCTTGAATCCAGGAACCGGACCGAGTCGATCCCCTCGGTGTAGCGGGCCCGGGTGTTGGCGACCTCCGGGACCCGTGCCGACGCCTCGATCCCGGCGAGCAGCCGGGTCTTCTCCTCGAGGTCGACGTCCCGGGGGTCTTCCCCGAGAGGGGGGACGGGGAGGATGCCGCGCGGCGCATCCGCAAGGTCGAGGCGGTCCTCTGTGACCGCCGCAAGGCGGGCCGCCGCCTCGACGAGGGCATCGATCTCACGCTTCGAATCGATATCGACGTGATCGCGGGTGAGGACGCCCCAGCCTTTTTGCCCCAGCACCCGGACCACGGTTCTGTCAAAGAATGAGGTGCCTGCGGACTCGACCACCCCGTTGTCGATATCGATCAGGGTGTTCTCGCCCCGCACGCACCGAAGGTCGTAGTAGCGCACATCAACCATAGGCATCAGATCAGGGAACGCCCGACGTTCGAATCGAAGATGCCGCCGGTCGTCGGGTTGACCGTCAACTTTCGGAGTTTCGAGAGGAACCCTTCGCGGTTCTCGGGCACGAGCGCGTTCCGGAGGACTTCGTCGATGTGTTCGACCGGCACCACCTCGACCATGTCGCGGTAGCGGTCCTCGATGAGGACGTCTTCCAGGTTCGACCGCGGGATGATCACCCTCTTGATCCCCGCCTTTGCAGCCGCCTCGATCTTGTAGGTGACGCCGCCGATGGGGAGGACGTCGCCCCGGACAGAGAGCGACCCCGTCATCGCAACGTCCTGGCGCACCGGGATGTTCTCGATGGCGCTGATCACCGCCGTCGCGACCGTCACGGAAGCCGAGTCGCCCTCCACACCGCCATAGGTGCCGATGAACTGGATATGGATATCCATGTTCCGGATATCCCTGCCGGTGAACTTCTTGATGAGCGCGCTGACGTTCGTGATCGACTCTTTCGCGATATCTTTGAGCATCCCGGTCGCGATGACCGTGCCGGCCGCTCCCTGGCTCGGGGTCACTTCGGCCATCACCGGAAGGACCGAACCGGAGTCGTTTCCCATCACCGCAAGCCCGTTCACCCGTCCTATTCGGGTGCCCTCCACGACGGCGAGGTCGTAGTCGCGGCTCTGCCGGATGTACTCGTCGGAGATCTGGTCCTCTATCGAGCGAGAAGCCGATTTCGCGGCGATGACGTGCCGTGCCGAAGTGACCTCGGCCCCTTCCTGCCGGGCGAGGTCCCCCGCCACCCGGATGAGTCCGCCCATGTCGCGGAGCTTTAAGGTCAGGTGACCCTTCCGGTTCGAGCGGCGCCGGGCTTCCCGGAGCACCTCGAGCATGGCGCTGCGGTCGAAATGCGGGATCTTCCCGTCGTTTTTGACTTCCTGGGCGATGAACCGGAGGAACTTCTTCCGGTTCTCCGGGGTGTCCTCCATCGTCTCGCGCATGTATACCTCGTAACCGTAGCCGCGAATACGCGACCGGAGCGCCGGGTGCATCCCCTGGATGGCATCGAGGTTGCCGGCGGCGATCATCACGAACCGGCAGGGGACCGGTTCGGTCCGGACCATCGCGCCGCTTGAGCGCTCGCTCTGGCCGGTGATTGGAAACGAGCCCTCCTGAAGCGCGGTCAGCAGGTTCTGCTGGGAGTGCGGAGTGAGGGTGTTGATCTCGTCGATGAAGAGAACTCCACCGTGTGCCCGGTGGATGGCTCCACCCTCGACACGGTCGTGAGACGGCGTCTCAAGACCGCCGCTCTGGAAGGGGTCGTGCCGGACATCACCGAGCAGGGCGCCTGCGTGCGAGCCGGTGGCGTCGACAAAAGGCGCGGAGGTGTTGGGGTCATGGGAGATCAGGAGCTTCGGGACCATTGCCTCCTCGCGGGGCATCGAGTACCGGAGCGCTATGAAGACGAAGGCGGCGGCGATGATGCCCATGAGCCACTGGTAGGTGATGATCGCGTAGCCGATGATACCGACGACCAGAAGCATGACGAGAGTGCTCCGCATCTGGATCTTCTTTTTCGCCTCTGCCCTGTGCGCATTGACGATCTGCTTGCCGCGGCCGGCAGGCACGGTCCTGATGATGGGGTTATTGTTATCCTCGGGGTTTGGGTAGACCAGAATATCCTGGAGTTCCTCTTTCGGGAGGAGTTCGGCCATGGCCTTCGCCAGCATCGATTTGCCGGTTCCGGGAGTGCCGATCATCATCACGTGCCGCCGCTGGACCGCAGCTTTCCGGATCACCTCGACAGCGTGTTCCTGGCCGATAACCTGATCGATGAGATGCGGAGGTACTTCAATATCCGACGATGTACTCAGTTCAAGACCTGAAAAGACGTCTGTATCCGTCAATTCGTCGTTCGTGAGCTCGATATTGGGTATTTCGTTTGAAACTGTTGAATCCATCGTTGAGTTTACCTCTTTGCTGCACTGATACTTATATAATTTATTCATGCTCGTTCAAATACTTTCTAGCAAAGGTGACCTATGAGAATAATCAGTACAGAACGGTCCCAGGTCCTGGCAGCTCGTATTGCCGAAAAGTTGGGAGTTCCTCTGGTTGAAACAAAATTCACCCGGTTTCCCGACGGCGAGATGTATCTTCGGTGCGGAGAACTGGACGGTGAGACCCTGATCGTCAGCAGCATCGTGGATAACGATATGCTCGTGCAGACCCTTCTTGCGATCGATGCCGCTGATCAATCGCGGACCACGCTGATAGTCCCGTACCTCGGCTACTCCCGGCAGGACAGGCGCTTCTTTCCGGGCGAGCCGATCAGCGCCCGGGCAGTCGCACGAGCCCTCTCGGCCGGCATCGAGCGGGCCTTTGTGGTCAATATTCACGACCCTGGCGTACTGGACTTCTTCAGCGTTCCGGCGGAGAACGTCACTATCGCGTCGGCCGTCGGCGGATACATTGGCGACCTGAACCTGAATGATCCCCTGATCCTCGCTCCGGACGAAGGGGCGACCGCGTTTGCGGCCAATGTTGCGGCGGTCGGCGAGTGGGACTGCGACCACCTCGAAAAGACCCGGCTCTCGGGTGAAGAGGTCAGGATTGCCCCGAAATCCATCGACGTCGACGGGCGGGAGGCCGTCATCGTGGACGACATCATATCCACCGGCGGGACCCTCGCGACCGCCGCCTGCATGCTCCGGGAGCAGGGAGCGGTGTCCATCCACGCGGCCTGCGTTCACGGGGTGTTCACGAGCGGGGCCTACACCCGCCTGCGGGCGGCAGGAATCTCTTCGGTCGTCTCCAGCGACACCTACGAGAACGCCTCAAGTTTCATATCGGCCGCGAACGCCATCGCCACCGCGATCAGAGAAGATGCTCACCATTGACGGGTCTTACCTCGAAGGGGGCGGCCAGGTCCTCCGCCTTGCAGTAGCCGTGTCGGCGATCTCCGCCACCCCGGTCACCGTCACCCGGATCCGGCAGAACCGGCAGAATCCCGGGCTCGCCCCCCAGCACGTTGCCGCGGTCCGGGCGGTCGCCGGAGCCTGCGACGCCGAATGCACGGGGCTCGTCGTCCGGAGCAGCGAAATCACCTTTATCCCGGGCCGGCTCCGGCGCGCCGATCTCGCGATCGACCCCGGGACCGCCGGGAGCATCCCCCTCATCCTCCAGGCGTGGCTCCCGGTCGCCCTCCACGCCGGCGGGAGCATCACGGTCACGGGCGGGACCGAGGTGACGTGGAGCCCGACCATCGACTACCTGGAGTACGTCCTCGCGCCGGTGCTCCGGCGCGCCGGGGCCACGGTCGAGACCGAAGTGCTCGAACGCGGCTACTACCCGGAGGGCGGTGGGCGGGTGCACGTCCGGGTGGAGCCGGGCCGCCCCGGCCCGATCGTGATCGGGGCGAAAGAGCAGGAGTGCGGGATCGTCTCCTGCTCGGCGGGCCTCCCGGTGCATGTCGCGGAGCGCCAGGCTGCCGCTGCCCGGGCTCTCATCGAGAGCGAACTCAACCTCTCCTGCGCTGCAACCCTCGACCCCCGGGAAGGCGGGGCAAGCACCGGGAGTTCCGTCACCGTATGGAGCGGGGCGAAGGGTGCCGTCGCTCTCGGAAAGAGAGGGCTTCCCGCCGAGAAGGTGGGCCGGGCGGCCGCCCGGGCCCTTGTTCGCGAGGTCCGCAGCCCCGGCACGGTCGACGTCCACCTCGCCGACCAGCTCCTCGTCTACCTTGCGTGCTACGGCGGGGAGTACAGCACCCACACCCTCTCGATGCACGCAAAGACCGCCTGCTGGCTGCTGTCGGCGTTCGGCTACGAGGTCCGATGCCGGGAGAACGGGACCGTGGAGTTCTCAGCATGACGCTGGTCCTCGACGCCTCCGTCTTCTTCTCGGAAGTGCCGGTCGTCGGCCGGGCCTGGACTACCCCGTCGGTTGTCGAAGAACTCGGGGACCTCCACGCGAAGTGCCGGTTCGAGGCGCTCTCCGCTACGGGGCTCCTCGTCCGGGAGCCCCGCAAAGAGGACCTTTCACGGGTGGAAGAGGCTGCGGCCCGGACCGGGGATGCCGGGGTGCTCTCCGCAACCGACCGGGAGATCCTCGCACTGGCACTGGAACTCTCGGCCGTCCTCGTCACCGACGACTTCGCGGTCCAGAACGTCGCCCACCGCCTCGGGATCGAGACCCGGAGCATCCGGCAGCGGCCGGCCCGGGCGATCCGGTGGCGCTACCGGTGCAGCGGGTGCGGCCGGTACTGGCGCGAGCCCGGCGACTGCCCGGTCTGCGGCGCACCGATCAAAAGAAAACTTAAATAGATTACTTGGAGATCTCTTCTCCATGTCCTCCCTTGAAGAGTTGATCACGAAGGCAAAGGCGCTCCAGGCAGACGGGCACACCCCCGGCCAGATCTCCGATGAACTGGGCGTCTCAATGGAGACGGTCACCTGGCTGCTCACCCAGCAAAAAGGCATGGAGGCCCCAAAAGACGTCCATATCGACTGGACGGCAGTCGGGAGCCACGGGATGCTCCTCTCCGATATGGCAATGATGATGCTCAGGCGCTTCTTCTACTTCGGAGAGGGGGAAGCCGTCCGTCCTCCGGGAGAACTCCCGGAGACGATCGTCGGTGTCGCGCTCTCGGGCGTCCCGCTCGCGACCCTCATCGCCGCAGAGGAGGGGCTGCGACTCGCGGTCTACCTCCCGGCAAAGCACAGCCGGAGCGAGACGCCCACCGGGTCCCTCTCGGGCACCTTCTCCACGATCACCGGGCAGCGTTGCATCATCGTCGACGATGTCGTCACGACCGGGGCGACGCTTGCGGAAGCGATAGGGTTCCTCCGGCAGCACGGGGCCATGCCGGTGGCGGTCTGGTCACTCTTCGACAAGCGGGGCGTCCGGGAGATCGACGGCGTCCCGGTCCAGTCACTCTTTACGATATCGCGGCTCGGGTGACCGCACCATCACGGCCGACGGGCGCGGAGCGCCAGCCGATGGGCGATCCACCCATACCGATAGGCCCGGGCACCCGGGGAGGACCGGGGTCTATCGACGAATATATATAGAACCTCTGAACAAACCTAACGAACAAAGGAGGATTATACAATGCTTGCTGGACAGCCCATCGTTATTTTGCGGGACAACGTTGAACGTACGCGCGGATTTGAGGCGCAGCGCTCGAATATCATGGCCGCAAAGGCAATTGCGGCCGCCGTTCGGACGACGCTCGGTCCCCGGGGAATGGACAAGATGCTGGTCAGCTCCAGCGGTGATGTGGTGATCACGAACGACGGGGCAACCATCCTGCACGAGATGTCCGTGCAGCACCCCGGCGGCAAGCTGGTCGTGGAGGTTGCCGAGACCCAGGACGACGAGGTCGGCGACGGCACCACGACCGCGACCGTGCTCGTCGGATCGCTGATGGAGGAGGCGGAAGATCTGCTCGCCCAGGAGGTTCACCCCACAATCATCGCGCAGGGTTACCGGCTCGGCATGGAACAGGCCCTCTCGATCCTCGACGAACTGGCCATCACGGTCGGGTTCGACGACCGCGAGAATCTCCTCAAACTCGCCGACACCGCCATGACCGGCAAGTCCATCGAAGCGGCCAAGGAGAAGATCTCCGGCATCGTGGTGGACGCGGTGCGGCAGGTCGCCGTCAGGAACGACGACGGCACCTACTCCGTGGACGAGGACGACGTCAAGATCAAGAAGCAGGTCGGCGACACGATGCGCGACGCTAAGTTGATCCGGGGCGTCGTCATCGACAAGAAGCGTGTCTTTGAGCAGATGCCTGATGCGGTCACGGACGTTAAAGTGGCCCTGCTCGCCCAGCCGCTCGAGGTCACGAAGACTCAGGTGAAGTCGAAGATCAAGATCACTACTTCCGACCAGATGAAGGCGTTTACCGAGCAGGAACGCGAGTCACTCCGGAAACTCGCCGAGCAGGTCGTTGCCTCCGGCGCAAACGTCGTTCTCTGCCAGAAAGGGATCGCCGACGCGGTGCAGTATTACCTCGCGAAGCACGGCGTCTACGCCCTTGAAGACGTGAAGGAAGAGGATATGAAGTTTGCCGCGAAAGCGCTCTGCGGCACTATCGTGAACAAGCCCGACGAACTCACCGCGGCGACGCTCGGCCACGCGGAAGCAGCCGAGGAAGTCCCCGACGCCGATCTCACCGTCATCTCCGGCTGCGAGAACCCGAAAGCCGTCACGATCCTTCTGCGGGGCACCTCCCAACTCCTGGTGGACGAACTCGAGCGGGCGGTCTACGATGCAGCCAGGGTCGTTCAGGACGCCATCGAGGACAGCAAATTCCTCGTCGGCGGCGGCTCGGTGGAGACCGAACTCCAGATACGCCTCCGCGACTACGCCGCAACCGTCGGCGGCCGGGTCCAGCTCGCCATCGAGGCGTTTGCAAATTCTTTCGAGGTCATTCCGAGGACGCTTGCGGAGAACTCCGGGTTCGACACGATCGACAAGGTCGTCGCCCTGAGGAAGGCCCACGCCGACGGCGCGAAGCACACCGGGCTCAACGTCTATACCGGCGAGGTTATGGATATGCGGGAGGCCGGCGTCATCGAGCCCCTGCGGGTGAAGACCCAGGCGATCAAGAGCGCGACCGAGACGGCCATGCTCCTCGTCCGCGTCGACGATATGATGGTTACCCAGTCCGGAAAAAAGGCGGGCGCAGCGGGCGCACAGTAAGTTGACCGCATGAGGAGGCCGGCACTTTCCGGCCCTTCTTCTTCGATCCTTTTTATTCTGCGGCAGGCTTCCTTCCGTGATAGAGGTGAGCCCCGCGAGGCTATCGCGATACCATTATAGCCGAAGAGCCCAAATACTGTAGGCTGATTCTGTGCCGAGGTAGTCTAGTCCGGGAAGGCGGTGGCCTCGAAAGCCACTGGTGTTCGGCACCTCGGGAGTTCAAATCTCCCCCTCGGCGTCCATTTTTGATGGTTTGACCTGGAAATTTCACCGCTATCCGATCCTTGCTCTATGTCCGGCCAATCTGGAGCCGGTTACTGCCGTCCCGGGTTAGCCACGTCGCTTGCCGTTGCTTGCGTCCGCAGTAAAAGGAAGGAGGGGAGCCTTTCACAGACAGGCCACCGGGTGAACCGTGCCGGCGCTCGCGCGATCTCCCACACACCGGCCCCCGCAGGTGACCCCGGGAAAGGGGAACTGTCGGACCATGGCCCGGGGCGAAGTCGCGGAAGGTCCGGGGTTTCCTCCGACGGTGAGTGGACACCCGTCAACTGCTCACGGAGCGGTTCCCGCGGACCACGTCATCCGGATGGGTTCCATGGAGGAGGTATCGAAGAGTGGGACGGCGCTCATCTGCAGTATCGGGGTCTCGATCCCGCAACCCTTCTCACTGTTGCAGTGCTCGCACATCGTCTGGTAATTCTCAAGGGAGGAGGGGCCGCCTTTGCACTTCGGGACGATATGGTCCTTCGTGAACATTACCTCTCTCCCGTTTTTGATCCCGTAAAGGTTCAGGCGATACTCGTCAGCCTCGCAGAACCGCTCCAGAGCGAAGTACCGGGCTTTGAGTCCGCAACAAATACAGACTGTCCCCGAATACAGGAAGCAGCGCATCCGATCGGAAGCCATGTTGACGAGGACGCCCTCGAATCGAACATGGTGCCGGTTCCCGACTCGCTCCGAGAGGTCGGAGACGAAGGGCATGACGGCATCGACCGGATACGTGCCGAGCCGATCCCTTACGCGACACGGTTTTTTCACTCTCCGGGCACGGGCCGTAGTAGCCGGTCTCCCCGAATGCCGTGAACCTCTTCCCGGGGTTGGTCCGGTTCGGCTATGGACATCCCGTGGCGGGAGGCCCGCCTTCGCAAAGCCGGAAGCGACGAAACGCGATGATGAATGCCCGGGTTTCACAACGGTCCATGTACCGTCCCGATTTTCCAACGGTGCATTCATTCCTTTGCATATACCCTTCTTACGCACCGTAGCGCCCCGCCTGCCGTATCATTGCCATGGTGTGCCCGTCAGAACTCTATCAAGGGTCTGGTTGCAGAGTCGGTCGGCAATCTGTACGCCGGGTTCCGTCCGTCGGACGTGGCAGAAACGAACTCTCTCATGCCCTATCTGCTGCACCAGGTCGGCAATGAGCTCACGAAGCCGCAGATGAGTACGGCACGTACACACGCTTTCGCCGGTGATCTGCCGGATAGCCACCTGACTATCGCTGTAAAGGGCAACGTTCTTCCTGGGGTCGTGTTCCGCCAGGGAGCGAAGCGCGTGGATGATGCCCCAGTACTCGGCCTCGTTGTTCGTTGCGACGCCGATGTAGCCGGAATCCTGCATCACCCGTGAGAATGCGTCAAAAGAGTCGAATCTGACATACGCCCACGCGGAGTCGCCCGGGTTGCCTCGGCAAGCCCCGTCGGTGTAGATCCGCGAGTACATACAAAACTATAGTACGGCCTTCAAAACTATATAGTTATCCGCCCCCGGTATGCCGTCCATGGCGGTGCGGTGTGGAGAGGGGTGAACGGGACTACCGCTTCGCTGCAGCGGCAATGAACCGGGAGAGCCCCAGGACTCGACTGATCATCCGTGGCCACTTTGCGAATCTTGGGTCTACCCTGTCGGCGCGTCGTAGCGCGGTGCGGATGCAGAAGACGCTCCGAAAAGCAGGGGCAACGATGACGATGCCGCCCCGGCTCCATAGCGTGGTGCCGGACGACGGGTGTTTTATTGGAGTACGATCCAAACAGATAACGGCAGATATGATGAAGAAATCCCCGGCAACATTCATGGACGGCACGGTCCCCGCCGGTCTCCTCGCCTCCGTGCGGGAGCGGCGGCCGCTGGTGCACCACATCACGAACAGCGTCACGATCAACGACTGTGCGAACATCACGATCTGCACCGGGGCCGCCCCGGTGATGGCCGAAGCCCCCGAGGAGGTCGCCGAGATGGTCGCCGCCGCCGGCGCTCTCGTCCTCAACATCGGGACGCTCTCCGCCGTGCAGGTGGAGGCGATGCTCATCGCCGGCCGCCGGGCGAACGAACTCGGCATCCCGGTCGTCGTCGACCCGGTCGGTGCGGGGGCAACGACGTTCCGGACCGGGACCGTGCAGCGTCTCCTCGAGGCCCTCGACGTCGCCGTCCTGAAGGGGAACGCCGGGGAGATCGGTGTCCTTGCCGGGACCGGCGGGAGCGTCCGGGGGGTCGATTCCGGCGGGGTTGCAGGCGACCCCGTCGAGACGGCGCGGGAGTGCGCCCGGGTCACCGGGACCGTGGTGGCGATGACCGGAGAGGTCGATATCGTCGTCGATGGAAAACGGGCATACCTGGTCAGAAACGGCGACCCGGCGATGGACCGCCTCTCCGGGACGGGGTGCATGGCCGCATCGATGGTCGGGGCGTTCGCCGCGGTCGCCGACGATTACGCGGTCTCGTCGGCGGCGGCGCTTGCAGCCTTCGGCCGGGCCGGGGAGCGGGCCGCTATGGCAGGAGCGCGCGGCCCCTACTCGTTCCGGACGGCGCTCTTCGATGAACTCGCCGGGCTTGAGCCCCGGGACCTCGCGGAGCACGCGCGGATCGAGGAGTTGTGATGGCGTATGACCTCTACGTGATCACCGACGAGGAAATCGGGCGCGGCCTCTCCCACGCGGAGATCGCCCGCCGCGCCGTCGCCGGCGGCGCTGACGTGGTCCAGCTCCGCGAGAAGAGGCTCTCCGGCCGGTCTTTCTTCAATGCGGCGGTCGCCGTCCGCGAGGTAACCCGGGAGGCAGGAGCGCTCTTCATCGTGAACGACCGTCTGGACGTGGCCCTCGCGGCCGGCGCCGACGGGGTCCACCTCGGCGCAACCGACCTCCCCATAGAGCAGGCCCGGCGTCTCGCCCCGCCGGGGTTCATCGTCGGGGCATCGGTCGGGTCCGTCGCCACGGCGGTCCTGGCCGCGGAGGAGGGGGCCGACTACGTGGCGCTCAGCCCGACGTTTTCGACCACGTCGAAGGACGATGCGGGGCCAGGCCACGGGCTCGCCACCCTCTCGGCGGTCCGTTCCGCGGTCTCTCTCCCGCTCGTCGCCATCGGCGGGATCACCGCGGGGAACGTCGCCGACGTCATCGCCGCCGGGGCGGACGGGGTCGCGGTCATCTCAGCGGTCGTCGGGCAGGACGATGTCACCGCCGCCGCACGGGACCTCCGGAGCCGGATCGCCGCCGCAAAGGCGAGAAGCCGCTAACTCTTTCTTTAGGAGTTCCGGAGAGGGGGGACGGCAACGGAGGCTTCCGGTGGAGATCAACGCCCGGACATCGGCCGCCATCCCGGGTCTGCTTCCCATTTCCGATAAAACCGCCCGACAGGTCCTCCGGAGGAGAGGCATGGGTTCATACAGCCGGCGATACCATTCCCCGCGGTCCTGCCCGAACACAAACCCTCTTTGTCCCGCCCGGAGAGTGGTACGCATGACAGAGATCGTATTCAACCCCATCGGCACCGTCCATTCCCCCTTCCAGGACCCGCGCGACATGCCGATCCAGCCCATCGGCGCCCGGGGCGTCCGGGGCAGGATCGAACTCGACCCGGCCTACACCGCCGGATTAAAGGACCTCGAAGGGTTCTCCCGCGTCATCCTCCTCTACCACCTCCACCGCTCGAAGGGGTACGCACTCGAGGTCGTGCCGTTTCTCGATAAAACGCCCCACGGCATATTTGCAACCCGGGCGCCCCGCCGCCCGAACGCTATCGGGCTTTCCGTCCTCAAACTTGTCCGTGTCGACGGCGCAACGCTTACCGTCGAGGATGTGGATATTCTGGACGGCACCCCGGTCATCGACATCAAGCCCTACGTCCCGGCGTTCGACGCCTATCCCGACGAACGTGCCGGGTGGCTTGCCGCGACATGTGAGACCGCACGCACCATGCGGTCGGACGACCGGTTCTGTTAATGGGAAAGAGATCGGGTAAACCAAAAAACATTAACATTAGACATAGGTAAATTGCAGTACTTTAATACAGCCGAAATGGATATTATATCCATGACAGGAAAAGCCGTCACACTGATAGCCATCGTTATCCTCGTCGCCTTTCTCTGTACGGCGGGATGCACCACCCAGCCGTCGGCCACGGTCACCACCGACGACAACACCAACATCACGCTGCTCGTCTACTCCGGCGCAGGCCTCAAGAAGGCGATGACCGAGATCGGAGAGGTGTTCACCGAGAACTACGGTATCGGTGTCGATTACACCTTCGCCGGATCGGGCACGCTCATCACCCAGATGGACCTCTCCCGAAAGGGCGACGTCTTCATTCCGGGCGGGACACCCGATTACCGGATCGCACAGGAGAAAGACCTTGTCGAAGAGCCCGGGTACGTCGCCTACCATGTCCCGGTGATCGCCGTCCAGAAGGGGAACCCCCACAACATCACGTCGGTGAACGACTTTGCCCGGCCCGGGCTGAAGATCGCGCTCGGCGGCGTGAACACCACCGCGATTGGAAGAGCCGGCGACAAACTCTTCCAGAAACTTGGCATCCTCGACGCCGTCGAAGCAAACGTCGTCCTCCGGGCGCCGACGATCAACGAAGTGGTGGTGGCGATGAACATGGGCACCGCCGATGCCGCGCTCCTCACGCTGGACCAGATAAACCCCGGGACGATGGACACCATCGACATCCCGCAGGAGAACGGTCTCACCCTCATCGTCCCGATAGGGGCGACTACCTTCACAGAACATCCCGACGCCGCCCAAAAATTCGTCGAGTTCGTCACCTCCGACGAAGGAAAGGCGATCTTTGCAAAGCACGGGTTCCCGACCTACCCCGACCCGGCGTATATGGGCATTGAGCCATGATCGGTACGGACTACACCTGTCGGGCTATCGGCGTCGTCCGGACGCCGTTCTCCGACCCGGCCGCCGCCCCTATCCAGGCGGCCTTCTCCACCGCCCGCGGGACAGGGGAGGTCTTCCCCGAGTTCCGGGACGGGCTCTCGGCACTTGCGGGGTTCTCCCACCTTATCCTCATCTACCGGTTCCACCGGGCCGCCGGTGAAGAACTCAGCGAACGTCCGCTCATCGACGGCGCGGAGCCGCACGGCATCTTCGCCACCCGGCACTTCAACCGCCCGAACCGGCTCGGACTCTCGGTCGTCAGGCTCGCCGGGATCGACGGCGCCGTGCTCGCCGTCGAGGGCGTCGACCTCCTGGACGGGACGCCGGTCCTCGACATCAAGCCCTATATCCCGGCGTTCGACAGCGTCCCCACTGCCGCCTCCGGGTGGGTGACCCCGCAGCACGTAGAGCAGATCCGGAGACGGAGCGCTTCCTTCAAGGTTGATTAGCCGTGCTTGCCGACCGGGGCGCCCGTCCCCGCCGAACCCCGTTTAAAATCCTCTTTCTCACCGTCCTCTTCGTCCTGATCGGCTACATGGCCGTCGTCCTCGCCGGCCTCGTGGCCTACCCGCCGCTGCCGGCCCTCATCGAGAGCCTGGCATCCCCGGAGATCATCGCTGCGGTCGAACTCTCCCTCGCCACCTCGGTGGTCTCCACCGCCCTCTGCACTCTCGTGGCCGTCCCGGCCGCTTACTCCCTCGCCCGGTTCTCGTTCCCCGGCAGGTGGATCGTAAACACCCTGGTGAACCTCCCGCTCGCCCTCCCGCCGCTCGTCGCCGGCGTGGCGCTGCTCATCTTCTACGGCCCGTCGACGTTCGGGAGGGTGCTCTCGTCCCTGGGGCTCGATATCGTCTACACCCCGCTCGGGATCATCGCCGCTCAGTTCTTCGTCAACGTGCCCTACATGATCCGGGTCGTGCGCTCAGCCTTTGAGACGATCAACCCGCGCTACGAGTAC
This sequence comes from Methanoculleus sp. UBA291, assembly GCF_002499755.1. Lineage (NCBI taxonomy): Archaea > Methanobacteriati > Methanobacteriota > Methanomicrobia > Methanomicrobiales > Methanomicrobiaceae > Methanoculleus > Methanoculleus sp. UBA291. Next base: position 137,348 of record NZ_DANC01000041.1, read on the forward strand.
GTCGCCAGAACGCTCGGCTGTACCGAATGGGGCGCGTTCCGGGAGGTCGCCCTCCCCCTGGCCCGGAACGGCCTCGTCGCCGGTCTGGTCATCACCTGGTCCAAGTCCATCGGCGAGTTCGGTGCCGTTCTCATGCTCGCAGGGGCAACCCGGATGAAGACCGAGACCCTGCCCATCGCGCTCTTTCTGAACATGTCGACCGGAGACCTCGACCTCGCCATCGCTGCATCGGTCATCCTGATCGTGATCGCTGTGGCGTCGCTCCTCGTCTTCGAGCGCTACTCCGTCGGCAGCAGGGGGGCCTTCTGATGCTCGAGATCAGGGACCTCTCCCTCTCGCTCGGGGAATTTTCGCTCGACGGTGTGGACCTGACCGTCGCCGACGCCGAGTATTTCATCATCCTCGGCCCGACCGGCGCCGGAAAGACGATACTCCTTGAGACACTCGCGGGGATATACACCCCGAAGACAGGGACGATCACTCTCGACGGCCGCAACATCACCCGCACCGATCCCCGGGACCGGGGGATCGGCATGGTCTACCAGGACTACATGCTCTTCCCCCACCTCACCGTCGGGGAGAACGTCGGGTTCGGCCTCCGGCAGCGGGGGGACGACCCTGCCCGGATACGAGAGACGGTGCGGAAGACCGCAGACCTGCTCGGGATCGGCCGCCTTCTGGAGCGCACACCGGGGACGCTCTCCGGCGGAGAGCAGCAGCGGGCGGCAATCGCCCGGGCGCTCGTTCTCCGGCCCCGCGTCCTGCTCCTGGACGAGCCGCTCTCGGCGCTCGACGCCGTCACCCGGGACCGGCTCCGGAAGGAACTGAAAGCCGTCCACCGTACGACCAAAACAACGGTCGTCCACATCACCCACCACTTCGAAGATATATTTGCCCTCGCCGACCGGGTGGCGGTGATGCAGGGCGGCAGGATCGTGCAGACCGGCACGCCCGACGAGGTCTTTCGGAAACCGGCCACCGAGTTCGTCGCCGCTTTCACCGGCATGGAGAACGTCTACCGCGGTGTCTCACGGGTCCGGGACGGGGAGGCGGCCATCGACCTCGGGGCGATCACCGTCCGGACCGTCACGGCCGTCGAGGGCGACGTCTGCGTCGGCGTCCGGCCAGAAGAGGTGATCGTATCCCGGGAACCGTTCGAGTCGAGCGCCACAAACGTCTTCTCCGGGACGGTGACGGAGGTCCAGCAGAACGGCATGTTCTCGAAGGTCGTCGTGGATGCGGGCCGGCCCTTCGTCGCCGTCCTGACCCGGCAGAGCATCGCACGCCTGGGCCTCGCCGAAGGGGAGCCGGCCTACGTCACCTTCAAGGCTTCCGCAGTCCACGTCTTTGCCAGGTAGCAGGCACAGCATTTCCCCGGGTTCCGATCCACTGGGACACCTGACGGGGATCGGCGAGATCCGGGAGGAAATCGCCTTTGCCACCCGGTTCGGCATATCCATCGATGCGTTCGTCCCCCCTCTTCTCGTCCGGTACTGGGGCGACAGGAGTTGCGCTCCGGAAGAGACCACTGTGATATCGGCCGTGACGAGAACTTCGGCGCTGCCGCCCACGGAGTCTATGCAGTTTGTGTGAAACGGGATACCCGGTATTTTGCCGGTTGTCGCGTTAAAATTGCGGAACGCCCTTCCCTCTGAGCGCCTGCAGTCCCTCCGTCGGGTTGAGCAGGTGCAGCCCGTACCCCTCTTGAAGGGCCTGTTTCGCCGAGCGGATGAGAGGGGTATCCAGAGTGACGAAACTATCCGCCCGATTCAGGATTGCAGTCGTCAGCAACGTTGCGTCCTGGGTCTTTGACTCCCGGATTAGAAAGAGAATCGAGGAGCATATGGACCAGTAGGTGCCGTCTTCCCAGGGTGAGGCCTCCGGGATAATAGTGATCCCATGGTTCTCGAAGAGTGTATCGAAGGAAGCAAGCGTCAATCCGTAGATATGCTCGTAGCACTCTTCTGGGATCTGCGGGTTATTTCGGGAGTCCCTCCACCGTGAAATCGGGATGCCGCCTTTGAACAGGAGGATACTGCGCACTTCACTCGGATTGACGAAAAGAGTTCATTTGTCGCCAGTGCGGAGACATAGAATTCGTCCGGCAATCCGTTCCTTCGTTGCCGCACAATTTCGTCGATAAACATCAACGAAGTTTGATATCGTCCAAGGTAGACATTGAGAAAATCGCAAGGAAGTTTCAGCTGCTCACAAAAAAACTTCAGGACACCGCCCTCACCGAGCACCCAGTGCGCAAGAACGTTCGTATCGATGAACCAGATGTTCCCAGAAATGCTTGTGGCCTCCAAAATAGGTTACTTCGAAGATTTTTTCTTTTTTGAACTCCATAAACCCTGAATCTGTCCGGCAGTCCCGTATTTGCTTGAGTGTTGCCGGACCTCATAATATTTGCCGGTCACAGGGTTGTAGATCCTCTTTTTCCGGGCAGACGGCATCGTTGTATTACCTCCTCTCATACAACCGAGACATACACTACTTCAGAGCAGAAATATATGAGTTTTCTGATATGGCTCACGTCATACCCGGAAGGCCCCTCATCTTCCGGAAAGTAAAAATAGATACAATTGAGGCCCGGGACCGAACCGTTGCTCTCTAAAGCTTCTTAAACCGGCTCTTCGCCGCGCCGCACCGGGGGCATCGCCAGGTGTCGGGCAGGTCTTCGAAGGCGGTTCCGGGCTTGATGCCGTGAGCGGAGTCCCCGATTGCGGGATTATAGACGTAGCCGCAGAGGGCGCATCGGTATGAATCCATCGCTTTTCACCTTCCGCCCCGACCGGCCGCACGGGGCCGACAGGGACACAGTGTCCCATTTATTTTCGGGCATCGATAAGCGCTTCGGTCAGGAGATCGGGAACGACACCTCCTTACCGGTGCAGCCGTCGAGGAGAATCGAGCGCTCCCCGCGCTCCGATGCAAACCGGACCAGATAGACCGGGTAGTAGATCGTATCGAACCCGACGATCTCCGCCGTCGGCTCAATTCCCTTCAGGATGGTCCGGAGAGAGGACTCCGTGACCTTCGCTTCGGGGGGCGGCCCCCGGAGCGGCTCCATCGGGAGGTCTGTACCCCGCCGGAGGGTGTGCAGGCCCGGAATCTCAGCGGCGAGCAGGGGCACGTAGACCACCGTATCGCCCACCGTCTTCACCTCCGTGATGAGTTTCGCCTCCACGAGGCTTTTTATCGCCTTCTTCACCACACCGGATGCGAGATGGGTGTCCGCCTCGATCTCGGTCATCGTCGAGCCGCCGTTCGCGAGTCCCGAGACGATCTTCACCGCGGCCTCATCGAGCCCCAGGAGGTCCGAAAACCCCGGCCTGACCTTCAGCCCCCGGTCGATCTCGACGACGCAGCCGGTGCAGCCATCGAGGACAAACGACGCCGTCTTCGTCGCTTTCCGGATGAGCCCGCCGATGTAGCGGACCTCCACCCGGTGGAGCGGCCGGTAGACACGTTCCCCCGAGACGATCCGTTCATCGGGCTCCAGGAAGAGGAACCGACGCTTTCGCTTCGTTTTTGCAAGATCGAGCGCCTCCTCACGGAGCAGAACCGGGACCACCGCATCCCCGGCGGCGCGGGGCGCCTCCGGTTCCCCACGTTCCTCCCGGGGCCCGGCGCACGGTTCGGCCGGAGGTGCGGGCACGAGGCGGGGGGTCAGCCCCCGGTGCGCCGTCACCCGCGCACCGAAACGCATCCGCACCTTCTCCCGGGAGAGACCGCCCATCACAAAGAACTCGCCGGGTTCGAGTTCCGCGAGTTCGCCGACCTCCTGCCGGGACGAGAAGAAGAGGCCGACCGCTTTCAGGTCGTTCTCAATCGAGAGTTTCCCGATGATCTGGCTGTTGCACTGCGAGAGGACGTTCTTTGCCACGAGCGACGGCCGCTGGGTCGCGACCAGCAGTCCGAGCCCGCGCTTGCGCCCCCGGCGGGAGATCTCCTCGATCTTCTTGATGGACTCGCCGGACTGGGGGATGAACTTGTCCGCCTCCTCCACAATCAGGAGGTACGGCTGCCTTAACCGGCTTTCGAGGTCGTAGAGGATGTCGGCGAGCGTCGCTACCTTCTCGCGCATATCGATCTCCGAGACGTCGAAGATCACCGCCGTCCGGGAGCAGATCGCGTCCTGCATCAGTTCCCGGATGTTCGTCCGCCCGATATCCGCATCGCAGCCGTCGCCGGAACCGACCCGGACGAGGGAGAACCGGTCTTTGAGCGAGGAGTACTCTCCTTCCGTATCGATGAGGCAGAACCCCACCCGCGCCTGCAGGAGCCGCTCGCAGAGAACCGCGATGCCCCAGCTCTTCCCGGCGCCCGACTGCGCGATGATACAGGTCCTTCCCGTGACCAGTTCCTGAGCATCGACGGCAATCTCCCGGTCGCCGGCCTTCCCGATTACGAGGTCCATGCGTTCAAGAGATCACACGACGGCAGGGATGTTAACGCTTCGCTTAGGTTTCAAGCGTGTCCGATTTTAAAAATCAACAATAATTATCGACCTTTATTCCTCCCGAGCGATAAGAAGACGCCTAAAACCGAGAGGACCGCAAAAGCGAGGAAGAGCAACTGCATGCTCAGGAGGAACTCCGGGAATATCACCGGCGTAACGGTGGTCGACCCCATAACGACCGCAAAGACCACGAGGACCGCTCCCATGCTCAGCATCATCCCGAACGACCGCATCATCGCCGTCATCGCGGATGCGCACCCGTACTCCCGCTTCGTGACAGAGCCCATGATGGCGGTGGTGTTCGGGGACGAGAAGAGCCCGACTCCCACACCCAGCAGGACCAGGAGGGCGAGGATCAGGGAGATCGGCGCCGACTCACCGAGCAGAGCGAAGCCGAAGAGAGCCACAGCCGAGATCCCCATCCCCACCGAGGCGACGAGCCCGGGCTGTATCCGGTCGGCGAGACGGCCGGAGACCGGGGCGACGAAGACCTGGATGATCGGCTGGACCAGGAGCAGTGTTCCTGCAGCGACGGGTTCGTAGCCCCGGATATACTGGAGGTAGAGGGAGAGGAGGAACCCGACCGCATACGTGGCGCTGTAGTTGATCAGGGCGGCACCGTTCGAGGCGGCGAAGACCCGGTTCTTCGCGATGAGGGAAACCGGGAGGAGAGGGCAGGGCTGCCGCCGCTCCACCCGGAATGCGGCAATTCCAAGCAGGAGGGCCGCGACAAGGAGCGCCGCGCCGGTCGGGGTGGTCGCCGAGGCCAGGCCCAGGAAGAGGCAGAGGATCAGAGCGGAAGAGAGGACCATGCCGGGGAAGTCGAAGTCTCCGTGCTGCCGCTCGTTCAGGAACGCCGGGAACTTTCCGGCGTAGAAGAGGGCCGGGACGGCGAGGAGCGCGGTCGCGATGAAGATGCTCCGCCAGCCGAAGTACTGGGTCAGGGCGCCCCCGAGGAACGGCCCGAGCGAGAGCCCGGCATAGACGGCGGTGACGTTGAGCCCGATCGCGGAACCGCGTTCGCCGGGCGGGTAGAGGTGTGTGATCAGGGCCACGCTGTTTGCGTAGATCAGGGCGCCGCCGGCCCCCTGCAGGAAGCGGAAGACGAGGAGCAGGTCGAGCGAAGGCGTGAAGATGGTGAGGACGGACCCGGCGGTGTAGACGACGACCCCGACCAGAAAGACGGTGACCCTGCCCCGGGTGTCGCCGAGCCTGCCTGCCGGGAGGAGGAAGATGACCGACGAGAGGAGGTAGGCGCTGGAGATCCAGGCGAGCATTGCGGCGTCGGCGGAGAACTCGGCCCCGATGGCAGGCAGGGCGAGGTTGATTGCGGAACCCGTGAACGGATTCAGGAACGTGACGACGGTGACCAGTAACAGGATAAATCTTCGTGAATACGCGTGCCCGTCCTCCTGCTTCACCGCAACTCCTCGTGCCCCGAATATAGGAATATTTGCGCTCGCCGCAAATAAGGGCACTGCCGGCCGTCCACGCCGGATCGATACCCTCCACTGAACGGCACCGGCACAAAACGCCCTTACCGGGGCCGAGAAGAGCCGGGGAAGGTCCCCCTCCCCGGTGTTTGCCGTCCGTTACCGCCGGATCGCCCCGGCAATGGCACCGCCGATCAGGGAGAGTATCCCCTGGTAGATGAACGCCACGACGATGAGGACTATCGACGTCCCGAGGCCTGCAATGAACCCGAATGCCCCGAGAATAACCGTGCCGCCGACGAGAAGCAGCACCGCGATGATGATGGCGCCGAGGATGCCGGCAAACAGCCCGGCCTTTGCACCGTTTCCAATCCCGCGCCCGGAGATCCAGCCGGCGACGAACCCGCCGACCAGCGGTCCGATGACCGGCAACAGGAAACCGAGAATGAGTCCCACGAGCCACCCGATGATGACACCAGTCCAGAAGTTATTAGCCATACCTTCCTTCACCGCCGGGACTTTGAAGATGTAGTATATAAGAGTAGTGGCCCGGCTTCAGTCAACGGCGGATCCGGGTCCCCGCCCGCCCGGCAAGGGCGGCAGCGGCAGAATCGAGCGAACCGATGGTCACCCGCTCCCCACCGGCCTCGAGGAACCCGATAGCCGCCTCGATCTTCGGCCCCATCGTCCCGGCCGGAAACTGCCCGGCCGCGAGGTGCCGCCTTGCCTCCGCAACCGTCATCTCGCGGAGGTCCCGCTGACCCGGCCGCCCGTAGTTTACGGCAACGCGTTCGACGTCGGTCAGGATAAGCAGGTCGCCGGCGCCGACAAGCCGGGCGAGGAGCGCCGCAGTGTAGTCCTTGTCCACCACCGCTTCGACTCCCCTGAGGGTGCCTCCGGGACCCGCGACTACCGGGACACCCCCGCCGCCCGCGGCGATCACGACCGCTCCGGCCGAACAGAGCCGGGCAATCGCCTCCCCCTCCACGAGGGCTATCGGACGCGGCGAGGGGACCACCCGACGGTAACCCTGCCCCGGGATCTGCGTCATCCGCCAGCCCTTCTCGTTCTCGAGCCGTCTCGCCTGCATCGCGGTATAAAACGGGCCGATAGGTTTCTCGGGGGTTTGAAACGCCGGGTCGACAGCCGCGACGAGGGTCTGGGTGAGCACCGTCGCAACCGGGCAGTCCATTCCGGCCGCGAAAAGAGCCTCCTGCAGCGACTGCTGGAGCAAGTAACCGATCATCCCCTGGCTCTCCGCCCCGCAGACGTCGAGCGGCATCGGCGGGAGAGTATCCTTCGCGAGTTCGTTCTTGAGGAGGATGTCCCCCACCTGGGGGCCGTTCCCGTGGGTGACGGCGACGGCGTAGCCGTCTCCCGCAATCCCCGCGATGTGCCGCACGGTCCTCCGGACGTTCGCGAACTGCTCTTCGGCCGTCCCCGTCTCCCGGTGGCGGAGGATGGCGTTGCCGCCGAGCGCGATCACCACGGCCTTCCCGGGCATCACCCTACCCCCGCTCCAGGGTGCAGGTCATGCAGTGGGGGCCGCCGTAGCCTCCCGTCAGGTTTTCAAGACGGAGCGGGCAGACCTCGATATCGTGCCGGTAGAACTCCGCCTTGTGCGGGAAGACCTGCCCCTCGTTCCGGACCCGGCGGTGATCCTCCTTTGCCTGCAAAAAGAGCCGTCCGTAGCGCCGCGGATCGCGGGCGGCCTTCCGCTCCAGGTTCCGGAGCACCGTCCGCATCACGCGTTCCCCCTCCACTGCAAGGATGCTCCCGTCCCGGACGCAGAGGACGTTTGCGGCGTAGGCGAGCTGCTCCAGGATCGAGAGGTCGATCACGGAAAACCCCTTTGACCGGACGTAGTCGTAGAGGTTCGCGACCTCGCCCGACGGCTCGTAGCCGCCGCCCGCCCTCTGGTAGACATCGACCCGCGCCCGCCGGAGGAGGACCGCAGAGCCGATCACCACGCCGCTCCCCGCGACGTTGAAGTAGGTATCGAGGTGCATATCGACCATCGGGTCGGGCCGGTCGCCCGGGATGAGCGGGTGACCGGGCTGGCGGACGACGCCGATCTCGTCGAACCCCGGGGCGCAGCCGAGGAACTGACGTATCCCGTCCTGGTTTGTCCGGTCGCCGGTGCCGACGAGAGCGAACTCCCCCATCGGCATGAAGTCGCCGCCCTCAAACGTTCCCGGCTCCTGCACCGCCCCGACGACCGGGACGCCGAGGACCTCCCAGAGGAGCCGGGTGAACCCGGGTTCCCGGGTCCGCTGCCGTTTTGCCGGCCGGGCGACAACAAGACCGCAGTCGGTCACCGCCTGCTGGTCGCGCATGAAGTAGAGGTTTGCAAGCGGCTCCTGCCCCAGTACCCGGACATCCACCCCTCCCCGCCCCACCTCGATGACCGGGTTCAAGAGAAGGAGCGTGAAGAAGTGCTGAGAATCCAGGGCATCGGCGTTCTCCGCCATGCTCCGGCGGGCCTCCTCCACCTCCCGCTTCCCGCCCCGGAGGGTGACGGTCTCGTATGCCAGATCAACGAGTCGCCGGCGCACCGCCGGGTCGTGGTCGGCGGCATCGAGGATCGTCTCCTTGAACCGGAGCACCCGGACCCCGAACTCCTCCCGGAGGGTGCGTTCGAGGTGATCGTGCTCCCGGCGCGCTTCGTAGCGGCTGAACGCCCTCTCGTAAAGTGCCGCATACGGCTCCAGCAGCCCGAAAAACATCTCGATCCCCGGACGGTGGATGACAACCTTCCGGAGGGTGTCCCACTCCGCCCGCACTCCCGCTGCCATCCCGCTCACCGCCCGCGCCGGGGAGCGGCAAAGAAATACGCGATCATCACGCCGACGGCCGTCGCGACCGCGAGTTCCCAGTTCACCCTCCCGCCGACGGCGAAACTGATTCCGGCAAAGACGGCAAACGCAAGCACGCCATAGAGGAGGAGTTTAACGTATCGATGCATCCGGGGGACACCCTCACCCGAGGAGGGGATAAACCTGTCGCGGCCCGGGCACCGGGGTCGAGGGCGGCTCGCCTCCGGCTCCGCAGAGATAAAACCGTAAGAATTATTATTCGAGGGAACAACCGGGACGCAGGAAATATTATCCATCACGGAGGTGTTCACATGAGGATCCGACGCTACAAACCCCCGATCTCAACGACCGTAAAACCGTTCAGAATAGTGCGACGACTGCAGCGCAACCCGACCTACATCCCGCTCAGGATCGGCCCGGCGGTGAACGCCGCCGTTCTCGCGGCCCTTTCGGCGACATCGGCAATGTCGGGGATGATCCTCGGGTTCTGCATGCGCCTCGCGGGGCTTTGACGCCCCGGCCGGGAGCCTCTCTTTTCCGTCCGTCACAGACCGATAAGATCCATTACCCAGAACCCGAACCGGACCAGCCCCAGCCGCAACGTCCCGATGAAGGTCTCTCCCTTGATCGTGACGGTGCCGTTTTGCATCGCCGCCCGGAAGGCATCGAACGGCCGGTCGGACACCATGACCTCCTCCACCGTCTCCGGATCGGTGGTCACCGTGACGATCGGGTCCGGGCAGCCCTTTGCATCGAACTGGACGATCTTGCCGTCCTTGAAGGTGATCCCGATGACCAGCACGCCATCGGGGGACTCGACGTGGAGGTCGACTCTCTCGTTCTCGAACGGCCCGGTCACCCATCCCGGGAGACGGTCGGCATATTCGTTGTAAGTCAGGGTATACTCCCGCATCGCAAAGAGGAGGTTCACCTCTTCCGGGGTCAGATCGGCGTTGTCGACCACGAGTCCGCCTCCCGCCGTCACAAGCGCCAGCACCGCAAGGAAGGCAACAGCCGCCCGAAGGGACGAAGTCATCGCCGCTCACTCCCCCGTTCTTTCTCCGGGAGCATCCGCTCTTCCCGTTTCAGCACGCTGGCGCCGAGAGCGGCGCTATAGACCGGAGGGGCTCCCGGACCGCCGTTGTCGTGGAGAAGATCGCAGTCGCGCATACCATCTCTGAGAGGGGATGGGGAGGTTCTGGTATTTTTGAATTGCTGTTGGGACCGGCCGCAGGAGGGATGCCGAAACGGTAAAACCGTCCCGGACCCGCACCCTGAGGCGAGACGGAGCGAAGGCCCCGGAGACCGCGCAAACATCCCGGCGGTCCGGTGCATAGCGACAGGGAAAAGGAGATATGACGGCGCTGTGTATGTAGGAATACGGGAGCGGATGGTGGCCGATGGGAGAGGACAATATCATCGAAGTGCAGGACCTCGAACATACGTTCAACGGCTTTGCCGCGGTGCGCGGAATCAGTTTTGCCGTCAAAAAAGGCGAGATATTCTCCTTCCTCGGCCCCAACGGCGCGGGCAAGAGCACCACCATCAACATCCTGACGACGCTCCTTCCCCTCCAGAAAGGCACGGTGCGGGTGGCCGGCCATGACGTCGCACGAGCGCCCGAACAGGTCCGGAAATCCATCGGCATCGTCTTCCAGGAGAACGTGCTCGACCGCGACCTCACCGTCCGGGAGACGATGGAGTTTCACGGGCGGCTCTACGCCATCCCCCGCGACGAGCGGCGGCGGCGGATCGACGACCTGCTCCGGGTCGTGGAGCTCGAAACTAAACGGGACGAACTGACGAAGAATCTCTCCGGCGGGATGAAACGCCGGCTCCAGATCGCGCGCGGCCTCTTAACCCGGCCGACGGTCCTCTTCCTGGACGAACCGACGCAGGGGCTCGATCCCCAGACGCGGATGCGGATATGGGAGTACATCCGGCAGGTGAACGGGGCCGGGACGACGATCTTCCTGACGACACACTACATGGAGGAGGCCGATATGCTCTCCGACCGGATCAGCATCATCGACCACGGAGAGATCATCGTCTCCGGCACACCGGAGGAGCTTAAAAACACCCTCGGCGAGGATGTCGTCTACCTGGAGACCGGGGACGACCGAAAAGCGCGGGAAGCCCTCGGGGGGATCGGGGAGATCCGGTCGGTCACGAAGTCGCCCCGGGGCCTCTCAATCACAATCTCGACCGACGGGAGCCGCTGTCTCCCGCAGATCGTCGATGCGGTGCACGGCGCCGGGATCGCTATCAGGAGCATAAACCTCAAGAAACCGACGATGGACGACGTTTTCGTGTATTATACCGGCAGGGAACTGCGGGACACCGGGGTGTGAGCACCACGGCGTGGGAGTTCCTTACCATCTACCGGCGGGAGATGATCCGGTTCGTCCGGTTCAGGACGCAGCTCTTTACATCACTCCTGCAGCCGGCGCTCTGGATGGCGTTCTTCGGCGTCGCGATGTCCTCGAATTTCAACCAGTTCACTTCGGCCATCCCGGTCCCGGCGGGCGTCGTTCCGGTCGACTATCTCACCTTCATGGCCGCCGGAGTGATCGCGATGACGACCCTCTTTACGAGCCTCTTCGGCGGAATCAGCCTCCTTTTCGATAAAAATTGGGGGTTGATGCGGGAGATGCTCGCGAGCCCCATGCCCCGGACCCATATCATGATGGGGGTCAGCCTCTCGGGGATCACGAAATCGTTCATCCAGGTGGGCGTCATCATGGTGTTCGGGGCCCTCCTCGGGGTGCGGTTCTTCTCCGGGTTTTCGGCCGCCCGGCTCGCCCTCGCGGTCCTCGGGATATTCGCGTTCGTCGGCGTCTTTTCGCTCGGATTCCTGCTCTTCTCCTCCGCTCTCTCGATGCGCCTTGAAAGCCCCGAAGGGCTGCAGGGGGTAATAACGCTCCTCACCCTGCCGATCTTCTTCGTCTCGAACGCTCTCTACCCGGTCCAGGCGTTTCCGCCTCTCCTGGAGACCCTCTCGCTCTACAACCCGCTCACGCACCTGGTCAACGGGATCCGCTACTTCGCCCTCGGAGACGACTTCTTCGCCGTCGGCGCCCACTACGCCTACACCACGGCCGACGTCTTCGTATCGTTCGCTTACCTTGCGGTCTTTGCAGCGGTGATGTACCTCCTCGCCCGCTGGACGTTTCAACGGGCGGTGGTTACCTGACCGATGACGGAGAGAGGCTGTCACCGTCTCGAACAATCGGCCGTATCTTTCTTATCCCCTGCAGAAGAAAAATACACAAGAGAGGGGAGCAATGGCAGACGTCTACTTCGCGAATCTCAGGGCAAGGAGCCACCACGAGAGCAAGATTCAGAAGATCCGCCGCCTTTTCGATGCGGCCGGGCTCGGCGAGGTCGTCCGGCCGGGAGACCTTACGGCCGTCAAACTGCACGTCGGGGAGCGGGGGTGCGACACCTACCTGCACCCGGTCTTTGCCCGGCAGGTGGTCGATAAGGTGAAGGAACGGGGGGCGCGCCCGTTCATCACCGATACCGCCACCCTCTACGCGGGGAGCCGGGCCGATGCCGTCGGGCATACCGTCACCGCCATCGAGCACGGCTTCGCCTACGCGGTTGCCGGAGCCCCGGTGATCGTTGCCGACGGCCTTTCGGGCGGCTACTGGAGGGAGGTCGCGGTCGACGGGAAGCACTTCCGGAGCGTCCGGATCGCGGGCAGCATCCTCGACGCCGACAGCATGATCATCCTCTCGCACGTCAAGGGTCACGACACCGCCGGAGTCGGGGGCGCGATCAAGAACCTGGGAATGGGTTGCGCCCCGCCCTCGGGGAAGGCGGAGCAGCACGCCGCCCGGCCGTGCCTGGAGGGGGAGAACTGCATCGGATGCGGTCGGTGCACCCTGGTCTGTCCGCAGGCGGCTATGACGGTCGTTGAAGGAAAGGCGCTCTTCAACCCGGAGCACTGTGTCGGGTGCGGGGATTGCGTGCGCGCCTGTCCCGAGGGAGCGATCGATTTCGACTGGACGACGGAGATCCGGCCGTTCCTGGAGCGGCTCTGCGAGTACGCCCTCGGCGCCGTCCGCGGGAAACCCGGGAGGGTGGGCTACATCAACTTCCTCCTCAACATCACCCCGGACTGCGACTGCCTGCCCTGGAGCGACGCGGCAATCGTCCCGGACATCGGCATCCTTGCATCGACCGACCCGGTTGCGATCGACCGCGCGAGCATCGACCTCATCAACGGCCAGCAGGGGTTCGCCGGGACGCACCTTGCAGCGAACCTTGCGCCGGGAGAAGACAAGTTTAAGGGGGTCTGGGACTACACGGACGACGACTACCAGATCGCTTACGCGGCCGCTATCGGCCTCGGGGAAGCGGTCTACCGTCTGATTGAGGTGTGAGATGACGACCGGAACCGTGGTGCTGCTCTGCGGGAGCCCCCGGCGCGAGGGGAACACCGAACGGGTGCTTGGGGCGTGCGCAAAGGTCCTCGAACGCGAGGGGCTCAGAACCGAGACGGTGCTGCTTGCAGGGCGGCGCATCCTTTCCTGCACCGCCTGCGGGCTCTGCAGCGAGGGGGAGTGCGCCCTCGACGACGACGTAAACGAGATCATCACTATGATCCGGGAGGCGGACGGGTTTATCGTGGGGGCTCCGGTCTACTTCGGGACCGCACGGGGTGACGTTACGGCGGCGCTGCAGCGGATAGGGATGGTCTCGACGGCGTCGGACTCGTTCCTCTCGCGGAAGGTCGGCGGCCCGATCGTTGTGGCGCGACGCGGGGGGCATACCGCAACGCTCCAGGAACTACTGATGTTCTACCTCATGAACGACATGATCGTGCCGGGCTCGACCTACTGGAACATGGTCTTCGGGCTGGAGCCGGGGGAGGCCTTAAACGACGAAGAAGGGATGCGGACGATCCGGCGGTTCGCCGAGAACGTGGCGTTCCTGATCGAAAAACTGCGTTAGAGGTCGGCGCCGGAGAAGAACCTTTTTCATTCTTCCGGGAGAGGGATCACCATGGATCTTTCGTCCGAATCGATCAGCCCGGGTGTCGCGGATACGGCACCCCTGACCCGGCGGGAGATCGCCGACCTCCTGCCGGAAGTCCCGGCCTGGTCGCTCGAAGAGGGGCATCTCTGTGTCCGGTTCGCCTGCAAGGGGTTCAACGACGCCGTAACGCTCCTCCAGGAGATCGCTATGTTTGCCGCGCGGGAGAACCACGTCCCGGATATCGGCATCTGTCGGGGCCGGATCGTGGAGGTCGCCTGGTACACCTACGCCATCGGCGGGCTCTCCCGGAACGACTTTATCATGGCCGCACGGCTCTCCGAACGGCTCCGGGCCCGGCAGGGCGGGACCCTCTAACCGGTGCCGAAGGCCCGCATGACCCGTGCCTTGATGGCTTCTTTCGGGAGCGCACCGACCACCCGGTCGACGAGCATGCCGTTTGAGAAGAACAGGAGCGTCGGTATCGCCGTGACACTGAAACTCATCGCCATCCGTGGGTTTTCATCGACGTTGCACTTGGAAAAGGTCACCCTGCCAGCAAAGTCATGCGCAAGACCCTCGATCACCGGGGCCACCATCCGGCAGGGGCCGCACCATTCCGCCCAGACATCGACGACCAGGGAAGGGTGCTTTCGGAGGGTCTCCTGGAACGTATCGTCGGCGACCTCGATGACACCGCCCCTGTCGCCCCCGAGCCGCGCCTCCATCTCCCGGAGGCGCTCTTCCCGGAGCCGTTGCAGTTCGTCGTCCACCGGTCTTTTTTCATCCATACAGCGGAGGTATGGTCTACGCTCGTATTAAAGATTGGCTGCGAACCGGGGGTCCGTCCGGCACAAAGGGTTATATCCGAATACGTACAATATAGTATACCCGACAGATCGGAAGCGAGGTGGGGTAGTCAGGAAATCCCGGCGGGCTCATAACCCGTAGACCGATGGTTCAAATCCATCCCTCGCTATACTCACTTCTTCAATAATTTTCTGCAATCTTCGATTGATTTCATGTCCGGCGCGAATTCGCACGAGATCGCGCGCTGCTTTGCTGAAAAATCGGGCGGGAGCCAGGCGCGCGGGGCAACCGGGATGCCCGGTTCATCTCCGGGAAACGAAAATGGCGCTTCTTTATCCGGGAAAACAGGAAAAGAACCGTCTATGACTGTTCCTTTCCGGCCCTGAAGGTCGAGAGGTCGGACTGACGGGTTCCGGCCACGTAGTCCACGACGCAGTGGCAGCTCTTCTCTCCCGGGATATCCACCGGGTAGCACCCGGTCAGGCACCCGGTGCAGAGGTTCTGCTCGCCGCACCCGATCGCTTCCACCAGGTCTTCAAGCGGGATGTAGGTGAGCGACGTCGCACCGATGCTCTCCCGCACCGCCTCGGTATCCCTGCCGCTCGCGACGAGCTCCGCGCGGGTCGGCATATCCACCCCGAGGTAGCAGGGAGCGACGATCGGCGGGGAACCGACCCGAAGGTGGATCTCCGCTGCCCCCGCATCCCGGATCATGGTCACGATCCGGCGGGAGGTCGTCCCCCGGACGATGCTGTCGTCGACGAGGACCACCCGCTTGTCCTTCAGGTTCCCCCTGACGGTGTTGAGTTTGATCCGCACGGCCCGCTCCCGCTGCTGCTGCGTCGGCATGATGAACGTCCGGCCCATGTAGCGGTTCTTCATCAGCCCTTCGACAAACGGGACCCCGGACCGTTCGGCGTAGCCGGCGGCGTAGGCGATGCCGGAGTCGGGGACCGGACAGGCCGTATCGGCCTCTATGGGGTTCGCATCGTAGAGTTTCTGCCCGATCCGACGCCGCACGTCGTAGACCAGCGTCCCGTCGATGACCGAGTCGGCCCGGGCGAAGTAGATGTACTCGAAGATGCAGCGGGCCGTCCGGTTTGCGGTCGCGATCTGGATTGAAGAGAGCCCGGATTCATCGATACGGACAAGTTCTCCCGGCCGCACGTCCCGAATGAACGTGCCGTCCAGCGCGTCGACGGCCACGCTCTCCGAGGCGACGATGTAGCCCTGGTCGATGCCACCGATACAGAGCGGCTTGATGCCGAGCGGGTCGCGGAAGGCGTAGACGGTGTCGTTTAAGAGTGCGACGACGGAGTAGGAGCCCCGCAGGCGCCGCATGCAGAACCGGACGGCGTCCTCCATGCTCTTTGAAGTCCGGAGCGCATCGGCGATGATGTTTCCGATGATCTCGGTATCGGTCGTGGTACAGAAGATCTGGCCCCGGCGCTCGTACTCCTCCCGGAGTTCGGCCGTATTGACCAGGTTGCCGTTATGGGCGATCGAGAGGTTGAGTCCCTGATACCGGAAGTTGAACGGCTGAACGTTCTCCGGGACCTTCGACCCGGTCGTCGGGTAGCGGACGTGGCCGATTCCGACGGTTCCCCGCAGCTCCTGCAGGGTATGGCTGTTGAAGACCTCGGCAACGAGCCCCTGGGCCTTATGCGTGTACAGGGTCGCGCCTTCAAAAGTAGAAATCCCCGCGCTCTCCTGCCCCCGGTGCTGGAGAGCGTACAGGGCATAATACAGCGGAAACGAGACACCGCCAGCATCGACGATGCCAACGATACCACACATGGTCCAGCTCTAGTGCGTCGGTACCTTGGCCTTCTTCTCCGTCCAGCGGTAACTCCGGATCCTCCGGCTTCTGCCGAAGCCGCAGGCCGAACAGACCTTGTGCTGCGCGTGGAACGAGATCTTGCCGCACCGCCTGCAGGCGATGTGGGTACGCTTCTGCCGCTTGCCCATTGAAGGTGTGCCTTTTGACATAAACTCTCACCTGAAGTTATTCAACTGAAGGGGTAATGTAGATCACATTATCGCCGCGGACGATCAGCGTGCCCAGTCTCTGAACCGTGCCGTCCACTTCTTCTTCTGCCTTATCCAGTACCAGATTCATGTGAACGTCGTATCCCTGGAGGATTCCCCGGATCTCCCTTCCCCCTTTGAGGCTGATGATAACGGGCTGACGATTCAGTACCTGATCTAAAATATCCAACGGTCTTGGCGTCATATGATTACCCTTTGCCGTCCTTTTCTGGAGTAATATATTTGAGCGAGGAAGCTACTTAAATATAACCGCACGGTTACGCGAGAACCAATACTTTCGCGAGGTCACGAACACAATGTCGAAGATCACCGTAAAAAAACGTCACGTCATCCGGAAATCACAGATAGCCGATCTCATGGACCGGCTCGCCGACGAGATCGGTCCGTCGGCCGACCTTTTCCGATCCGACCGGATCGAGCGGATGGAGACGGACGCTCCGTTCGAACTGTATCTCGTCGACAAAAAGCCGCTCCTGATGTCCTCCGATGCCTGGGCCTTCCCCACCCTCCGCGGCCTCATCGAACACCCGATCCCCGAGCGGCGGGTGACGGTCGATGCCGGCGCGGTCAGGTTCGTCGCAAACGGCGCGGATGCCATGCGCCCCGGGATTGTCTCGATCTCGCCCGACGTCCGCGAGGGGCGTCCGGTGCAGGTCGTCGAGGAACGCTACGGCAAACCGCTCGCCGTCGGAATTGCCCTCTTTAATGCCGCCGATATGGAACGGCAGGAGAAGGGTAAATCGGTCAAAAGCATCCACTGCGTTGGGGACGATCTCTGGAATCTTGAGATCTGACGGCAAAAATAAAGATACTATTAAATAAAATTCTTCCCACAATTTGGTTATGGTTAAAAAGCTCTTTGACAGTATCCTCGGTAAGAACCCCGTAAAAAGCGAAGATGAATACATGGAACTCGATCTCGCTTCCTATGAGGGATCGACCAGCGAGGAGCCGGCGTCCATGTACGTCAAGATCGCCACCATCGCCGACCTCAAGGATACCCCCCGCGTCAAAGACGAGGTCTACAACGGCAACATCGTCATTATCGATATCGGGCGGCTGAAGATGGATAAGGTGACGTTCGAACGGGTCTTAAAGGACCTCCGCGACGTGGCGAAAGACGTGAACGGCGACATCGTCGGCCTCGGGGACCAGAAATACGTCGTCGTCACGCCGATGTCCGTTAAGGTCTCCCGTGAGAAGATCGGCGGTGGCGTGTAGTGCGGGAGTGCCACCCCGGGACCTGCCCGGCGTGCGGCGGCGTGATCCAGATCGTCCATCACCGCCTTGACATCCCCCATTTCCCGGACCTCCTGCTTGTCGCAATCGCCTGCGACGCCTGCGGCTACCGGCACACCGACACCATCATCCTTGGAGAGGGCGACCCGGTCCGGTGGACGATGCGGGTGGAAGAGCCCGACGACCTCTCAATCCGGGTGGCCCGGAGCACGACGGGAACGATCACGATCCCGGAGCTCGGTCTCGCAGTCGAGCCCGGGACCGCCTGCGAAGGGTTCGTCACCAACGTCGAGGGGGTCCTCGCCCGCTTCGAGCAGGCGGTGGAGACGGTGCTTGCGAATCCGGAGAGCGACGAGGAGCGGGCGGCCGCCCTCCGGATGCTCGCGAAGATCGGTTCCGCGCGGGAGGTGGCCTTCCCGTTCACGGTCATCCTCGAGGACCCTATGGGAAACAGCGCGCTTGTCGGGGAGAAAGCTGAGAAGATGCTTCTTGATCGGGACGAATCCTGAATATTTCTTTTTTGTACACTGGAGGGAACCTAAAAATAGGACCTCCTCCCATACGCGACGCCGTGAGGTGAAGAGATATGGCACAAACGATCTCGGTGCTGAAGTGGGAGAACGAAGCGGATGTCGAGAACGCCGTTCATGATATCCGGGCGGAGATGGACCGGCAGGGCGCGCTATCGAGGGAGACGGAGCAGGCTATGCAGCACTCGCTTCGGGTGGCCGACGCCCGCCTCACAAACCGCTTCCTGACACGGGTCAGGGAGCAGGCCCCCGACGCACTGCACTACTTCGAGGAGCAGGGCGGCGGGGGATGAGCGGTAAGGGAGGCAACGATCTGCAGGACCGCGAACCTGCAAAAGCACCGTACGGACACCCGGAACTAAGGCATCCCGATAGGCATCATGGGAGGAAAACATTCTTGTCACACTTGAACAATAGGGCCTATCCGGACCCACGGATCGGATGGCGCTTCCGACCGGCCGGACCCGTGGGGACGCTACGGGGATGAACGTCATGGCAGATATCGAAGAACTCGTGAGGGAACTCTCTCCCGAACACCGAAAAGAGGCGCTCGACTTTATCGCCTATCTCCTCCAGAAGCAGAAGCGCAAGCAGGGCGAACCGCTCCGGCAGACCTGGGCCGGGGCGCTTTCGCGGCACCGGGACACCTATACCGCTCTTGAACTGCAGAAAAAGTCGTTGTCGTGGCGCACCGGGTAAAACGATGTATCTTCTTGACACGAACGTCTGGCTGGAGCGTCTTCTCGATCGGGACCGGTCGGGAGAGGTCGAGGAATTCCTCTCCTCAGTTCCTTCAGAACGGCTGTTCATCACGGACTTCTCGCTCCATTCCATCGGCGTGATCCTCGGCCGTCTCGGGGGCACGCCGGCCTTCTGCGATTTTGTCGAGGACCTCTTCATCGACGGCGCGGTGACGGTGATCGCTCTCGATCCCGCCCGGCTGAGGCTCCTCGCCCGGACGATGGAGTTGTATCTTCTCGATTTCGATAACGCATACCAATACCTCGCAGCGGTTGAGCACAACCTCGTGCTCGTATCGTTCGACGGCGATTTTGAGAGAACGCCCGGCGGGAGGATCTCGCCCGCCGAGGTTCTCGGGCGCTGAGTTCAAAAAAACGAAGAGAGAGCGAGCCCTTCACCGGATCTCCACACCCTTGAACCGCACGCCTGGCTCCTCCGTCACCTCGCCGACCACCCGGGCATCGGGGACGACCGACCGGATCGCGGCGACGCTCTCCTCCGGGGCGACGAAGGCATAGCCCATGCCCATGTTGAAGGTGCGGTACATCTCGACGGTCCCGACGCCGCCGGTCTCCTGCAGCCAGCGGAAGACGGGAGGAGCCGTCAGGGGATGGGTGACGGAGAACCCGTATTTCGTGAGTCTCGTGAAGTTCAGGAGGCCGCCGCCGGTGATGTGGCACATCCCGTGGACGGGGCAGGCCGCCGTCACCCGGAGCGCCTCGTGGTAGATCCGGGTCGGGGTCAGGAGTTCCTCTCCGAGGGTCTTCCCGTTCGAAAGCCGGGTATTGTAGGAAGCACACTCTTCGACGATCCGGCGGGCGAGCGTCAGACCGTTGCTGTGGATGCCGCTTGAGGGGACGCCGATGATCCGGTCGCCCGGGACAATCGCCTCGCCGGTGACGATCTTCTCTTTCTTCTGGACCCCGAGGCAGGTCCCCGCAAGGTCGAGGCCGTTCACGAGGCCCCTGAGGGTCGCGGTCTCGCCGCCGACGACGTTCATGTTCGCAAGCCTCGCCCCTGCGTTTAAGCCCTCACCGATCTGGGCCATCTTCTCGGGCGAGAGGGCGTCGGTCGCTATGTAGTCGACGAACGCCACCGGTTCAAGGTTCATCACGTAGAGGTCGTTGACGTTCATCGCGATGCAGTCGATCCCGACGGTATGCCAGTCGCGGAGGGCGTCGGCGACGAGCATCTTGGTCCCTACGCCGTCGACCGCGAGCGCGAGAACATAGGGTCCGCAGTCGATCAGACCGGCAAAGTGCCCGACCTTCCCGAGCATCGAGAACGCGCCGGCCCTCCGATAAGTGAGGCGGTCGATCAGCGCCCGCACCGCCCGGCCCTCAAGGTCGATATCGACCCCGGCTTCACGATAGGTGTGTTCGGCACGGCACAACCCGGAGGGTTTCGCCCGGCAGGAAGATTCCTTTGTATCTTCCGCGTCGTCACAGTTCTCCGAGAGACGGAACTCGTCGTGCAGTACCTGCAGGGCCCGTTTCCCGTCGGCGGCCTTCACGACGAACGAGACGTTCACCTCGCTTGAGCCCTGCGAGATCATCATAGTGTTGATGGAGGCCCGGCCGAGGGCGGAGAAGATCCGGCCGCCCGTTCCCGGGGTGCCGGCCATTCCCGCACCCACGACGGCGACCGCAGCGACGTCCCGGTCGTAGGTGGCCTCGCGCACGATACCCTGCTTCACGATCGGAGTAAGGGCGGCGACCGCGGCCTCAAGGTGGGACTCGTCGATGATGAGCGAGATGTTTGCTTCGGAGGAGCCCTGCGAGATCATCATGACGTTCACCTCCCGCTCCGCAAGCGCGGAGAAGATCGTCTTCGCGACACCGGGGCGGCCGATCATCTGGGCACCGTTGACGTTGACCAGGGCCACTCTCTCGATCAGGGCGACGGCCTTGACAACCCGCTTCTCCTGGTGCTTATCGCGGAGGATGAGGGTCCCGGGGGCGTCGGGCCGAAAAGAGTTCTTGACCCGGATCGGGATATCCTTCTGCATCGCGGGTTCGACCGACCGCGGGTGAAGGACCTTCGCGCCGAAGAAGGAGAGTTCCATCACCTCAAGGTAGGAGATGTCGTCGAGGACCCGGGCGTCCTTGATGATCCGGGGGTCGGAGGTCATCACTCCGTCGACGTCGGTCCAGATCCAGATCTCGTCGGCATCGATCCCGGCACCGACGACGGCGGCCGAGTAGTCGGAGCCGCTCCGCCCGAGGGTGGTGACGACGCCCCGCTCGGTCGCTCCCATGAAGCCCATGATCACCGGGACGGAATCGGCGAGCAGCGGGGCGACCCGGTTCCGGATCTTCTCCTCGCTCGCCGGGAGGGCACGGGCGTCCCCGTAGTTGGCGGTCGTGACGATCCCGGCCTCGGCACCGTCGAGAGAGACCGAGGGGATGCCGCGCTGCCGGAGAGCGGCCGCGACGATCGGGGCGGAGAGCCGCTCGCCGAAGGAGATGATGTAATCGCGGGACCGGGGCGTCAGCTCCTTCAAGGTGTAGACTGCGGTGAGGAAGTTCTGCAGCCGGGTAAGCCGTTCGTCGATGACCGTCGTCACCTCATCGGTGTAATCGGGGGCCGTCTCCGCGAGGAGCCGGACGTGCCTGGCCCGCATCTCCAGGAGAAGCGCCCCGATCTCGGGCTGCTCTCTGCTCGATACGACCTCGTCGGCCACCGCGATGATCTGGTCGGTGACCTTCGAGCATGCCGATACGACTACCGCGACCTCGTCTCCTGCCCGCCGGTGCGATTCCACAATGTCTACGACCCGCCGGATACAGTCCGCTTCTCCGACGGAGGTGCCACCGAATTTCATTAAAAGCCTCATTCTGGCTCACACGTTCCCTGCAATTCTTTATGGTATTATACAACGCACCGGCTAATAAGATGCTTGTAGACGAGATTGTGGACGCGCATGTGCTGGTTATCGGGAGCGGCGGCGCCGGGGTGCGGGCAGCCATCGAGGCCTCCCGGAACGGCGACGTAGCCCTGGTCTCCAAGACCATCGCCGGGAAGGGCGGGTGTACGACGATGGCGGAAGGCGGGTTCAACGCCGTGATGCGGGACGGGGACTCCATCGAGGCCCACCGCGAGGACACGATGAAGGGCGGGGCGTACTTAAACGACCCCGCGCTCGTGGACGCACTGGTCCGTGAGGCCCCGGCGCGGATGGCGGACCTCATCCGGTGGGGTGCGGTCTTCGACGTCACGGACGACCGGCAGGTGGCGCAGCGGCCGTTCGGGGGGCAGCGGTTCCCCCGGACCTGTTACGCCGGGGACCGGACGGGCCACGAGATCATCATGACCCTCCTCGACCGCCTCGACGCGACGGACACACAACTCTACCAGGAAGTCTCGGTCGTCGACCTCGCAAAAGACGAGAGCGGTGCGGTCGCCGGGGCTATCGCTCTCGACCGGGACGGGAACCCCGTGCTCTTCCGGGCCGACGCGACGGTGCTGGCGACCGGCGGGGGGACGAAGGTCTACGATATCTCCACGAACTCCGCCGCCGGGACCGGGGACGGCTACGCTATGGGCTACCGGGCGGGGGCGGAACTGATCGATATGGAGATGGTCCAGTTCCACCCGACCGGTGCGGTCTACCCCTACGACGCCCGCGGCCGTCTGGTGACGGAGGCGGTCAGGGGGGAAGGGGGTATCCTCCTCAATGCGCGGCGTGAGCGGTTCATGGAGCGCTACGACCCCGAACGGATGGAACTCTCCACGCGGGACGTGGTGGCCCGGGCGATCGCGACCGAGGTGCTGGAGGGCCGGGGAACGAACCGCGGCGGGGTCTACCTGGACGTGACCCATCTCCCTGCGGAGAAGATCGAAACCCGGCTCCCGGTGATGCTCGAGCAGTTCCTCACCTACGGCGTGGATATCCGGCGGGAGCCGATGGAGGTGGCGCCCACCGCCCACCACATCATGGGGGGGCTTCGGATCACCCCGGAGTGCCGGACGACCATTCCCGGCCTTTTCGCCTGCGGAGAGGTTGCCGGCGGGGTGCAGGGCGCAAACCGCCTCGGCGGGAACGCGCTTGCGGAGACGCAGGTCTTCGGGAAGCGTGCCGGGGAGTTTTCCGGGAAGGCGCCGGCACGGAGCGGCCGAATCGACCGGACAGGGATCGACGGGGTGCTCGGGGTGCTTGACGCCTATTTCGAGGGCTCGGTCAGTCCCGCAACGGTCAGGAGAGACCTGAAACTCACGATGTGGAGCAAGGCCGGGATCTTCCGGAACGCCGCCGACCTTACCGCGGCGCTTGCGCAGATCCGCAGGCTCGCCGACCAGCCGCTCCGCGCCGCATCGACCGCAAACCTTCTCGAGTGCTGTACGGTCCGGAACATGTGCACCACGGCGTCCCTGATCGTCCGGTGCGCCCTCCTCCGACCCGAGAACCGGGGGGCCCACGTCCGGCGGGATGCAACGGTCATAACGGAGCCGGCAAAGTCGCCGTTCGGCCATACCTACATATCGCTTGCCCGGGAAGGGATCGAGCGGCGGGAGGTCGCGGCATGAAGACGATCACCCTCCGGGTCTCCCGCTACGACCCGGCCGCGGACGAGGGGCCGCACATCGAGGAGTACACGGTTCGGGTCAACGACGGGGCCCGGGTGCTCCACGCCCTCCACGCGGTCCACGACGAACACGACCCGACGCTCACCTACCGCTACTGCTGCGGGTCGGGGCAGTGCGGGAGCTGTGCCGTCCGGGTGGACGGGACGCCCGGTCTCGCCTGCATGGAAGAGGCCCGCGACGGAATGACGGTCGAGCCGCTGGACCTCCCGGTCGTGAAGGACCTCGCGGTGGATATGAGCCCGGTCATCGCAAAGATCGCCCGGATCTGCCCGGCGCCGGATGCAGGGCTCCCGGCACGGGAGGAGATCGAGGCGATCAAGCCGCTCCGGGACTGCATCGAGTGCCTCTCCTGCGTCTCGGCCTGTCCGGCCCTCCAGGTGACGGAGTTCGCCGGGCCGACGGTGCTCCGGCAGGAGATGCGCCTCGCCCTCGACCCCCGGGACTCCGGGGACAGGATCACCGACGCCATCGAGAAGGGGCTCTTCTACTGCACGACGTGCAAGCGCTGCCTGGAGGTCTGCCCGAAGGAGATCGATATACCGGGCAAGGCAATCGAGAAACTCAGGGAACTTGCAAACCGGCGCGGGCTGACCCTCCCCCACCACCGGGAGATAGCACGGCTGATAGAGGAAACGGGACGGAGCGTCGAGCGGACGAAGACGACGTTCCTCGAGCAGGTGCCGGAGGTGATCGAGCCCGACGGCCCGGTCCGCGGCGAGGTCGGGTTCTTCGTCGGGTGCATGTTCAACGGCCGGGTGCCGCAGACGGCCCTCGACGCGATGGAGGTCATGAAGCGCAACGGCATCCGGGTGATCGTCCCCCACGACCAGGTCTGCTGCGGCTCGCCGCTGATCCGGACGGGGCAGACGTCGTTTATAGAGGATCTGAAGCGCAAAAACATCGAGGCCTTCACCCGCCGGGGGGTTACGACCGTGATGACGATCTGCGCCGGGTGCGGGGCGACGCTGAAGAACGATTACGAGACGCCGTTCGAGGTCAAGGACGTCACGGAGGTCCTCACGGAGTACGGGATCGAGCCCCCGGCGAAACTCGACGTCCGGGCGACCTACCACGACCCCTGCCACCTTCTCCGGGGCCAGGGGATCCGGGAGCAGCCGCGGGCGCTTCTCCGCGAGGCCGTCAGGGAGTTCGTGGAGATGCCCGCACAGTGCTGCGGCGCCGGCGGCGGCGTCCGGTCCGGGGTGCCTGAGGAGGCGAAGGCGCTCGGCTCAATGCGCGGCGAGGCCGTGAAGGAGACCGGCGCCGACGTGGTGGTGACGGTCTGCCCGTTCTGCGAGTTCCACATAGCCGACTGTACGGATGTCCCGGTGAAGAACCTGGTGACGGTTCTCCTCGACGGCTACAGAAAGAAGGATGCGGAGCGGCAGAAGCCTGCATAACCCCGGAAACCTTTTTTACCTGCCCGGAGAACGACGTCGCGGAAACGTTCTTTTCCGGCAGTAACGTGTGGGGTGTGACGTAGTCCGTGCGTGGAGCAACGAGCAAGGCGGAGGATTTTTGCGGGATGCTATTACCGGTCGAAATCTTCGATCCCTGAAGTCCGTACGCTCGAAACCGCCGCGGACACCGGTATTGTCCGCGAAGATGCCGGCTTCCGGACGGCGGTGAAGGGAACAGCGGCTTTAGTACCCGGAGGCAGAGCACCCAGCCCCGGAAGATGTCAGCCCTGCTCATCGCCGTGCTTTAAGAGCACCATGCTCGTGAAGATCCCGGAGAAGACTACCTGCATCCCGGCAAGAAAGAGGGCCAGCGCCCAGACGGCGTTTGCGACCTGGAAGAGCGATCCGAACCCGGACGCCGCCCATTCCCGGACGATCCCGAACCCGACGAGGCCGCCGGCAGCCATCAGCAGGATGCCGGCGAGGAGTTCCCACTCGAGGCTGTGGTAGTTCATGAGCCGGGAGATGAACGGCCCCACCTCACCGTAACCCTGGACGGCGGAGTAGACGGCGATGTTGACCCCTGCAAAGAGCGCCTGGAACCCACCGAGGAAGAAGAGGGCGGCGAGGATGAAGGAGTGGATGAACGAGGTCTCGACGTCGCCCCGGAAGAGGAAGAGCACCATCAGGACGAAGCCGAAGATCGCAAAGATCAGCCCCGGGACGATGACGAAGGGGATCGGCCGGTAGAGGAGCATAAACCGGACGTGCCGCCAGCCGTCGGAGAAACTCTCCAGTTTCGAGGGCGTGACCCGGGCGGAGTAGGTGATCGGGACCTCCTCGATCCGGAGATTGGCCTTCGCCGCCTCAATGATCATCTCGCTTGCAAACTCCATCCCCCCGGTCTTGAGGTTCAGCCGGTCGAATGCTTCGCGCCGGAACGCCCGAAAACCCGTGTGCGCATCGGAGATCCGGGTGGAAAAGACCCGGTTGAGGAGCCGGGTGAGGAGGGGGTTGCCGATGTATCGGTGGAGGGCGGGCATAGCCCCGGGTCGGATCTCGCCCCGGATCCGGGAACCGAGGACCATGTCGGCGCCGGCATCGAGCGGAGCGAGGAGGCGCGGGATCTCGAGGAAGTCGTAGGTGTTGTCCGCGTCCCCGATGACGATGTAGCGCCCCCGGGCGCAGGCGAGCCCGGCAAGGTAGGCGTTACCGTAGCCCTTCTCCTTCGGCCGGACGACCGTGGCCCCGAGGTCCCGGGCGATCGCCGCCGTCCGGTCGTCGGAAGAGTCGGCGATGATGATCTCGCCGTCGACGCCGAGGTCGGCAAAGACCCGCCGGATCTTTCTAATGCACTCGCCGATAGTGGCTTCCTCGTTGAGCGCGGGAAGGACGACGGAGAGGGCGGGGGTATCCATGAGAGTAGACTCTGGAATAGTATCGGGCTTTCGGTGTATAGAGTGTATCGATTGGAGTGCGGAGTTCCAGAGACCCGCATCCTTTGTCTCCGGGACCAGTTTCCGGGCACTTTCGACCGATGCTGGCGGCGTCAGATGTTGATGTGGGATTCTCTGGATGTAACGATCTGCGAAGAGCATTTGAGAGGACCGTGAGCGGGAGGTGGGTCACGTCCGTTCAGATAAAGGTTGTCGCTCGATACCTTTATCGCGCCCAACGGCGCGATCAGTAGTATGGCTGCCCCCGGCACCGCATGTGAGCACAAACTGCGACTCAAAAACGAGCTGGAGACGTTCGTCGACCGCTGGAGCCGGGACCCTTCGATCAGGAAGATCATTCTCTTCGGTTCGGCTGCCCGGGGCGATCTTCGTTGCGACAGCGACCTCGATCTCGTTGTTGTTCAGGAGACGGATAAGACGTTTCTATCACGTCTTGAGCCGTTTTATCGCGATGCCCATATCGCCATGGATATCCTGGTGTATACCCCGGATGAGTTCGCTGCCATGCAGAATGGAACCTTTCTTAAGAACGCGCTACAGGACGGTGTTGTATTATATGAGGCAGGATCCCGGAAGAGAGGGGACCAGAGGCTGAAACAGGCAGAACGTGACCTTGACGATGCACAGTACGCTTTTTCCGGCGAGAGGTACAACCTGACCTGCTTCCTCGCCCAGCAGGCTGCGGAGAAGGCCATCAAGGCATTTCTCTATCTCTCCGGAGAGGAGAGAGTACTCGGCCATTCCGTCGCGGATCTCCTTAGCCGGGCCTCCTCACTCAATAGTGCCTTCGACGCCGTCTCGCGGGCAAGGACCCTTGACCTCTACTATATCCCGACCCGCTATCCGAACGGTATCCCGGGAGGCCTGCCGTACGAGGCGTTTGACCGGGAGGAAGGTGAGAAAGCCCTGGCTCTCGCCGCCTCCGTCATCAACCTCGTCAAGGAGATGTTCATGGGCTAGTGCGGTGCAGGCGAGAACGTCTCAGTTCCAGGACGGGGATCGACCGCAGCCGGGAGCGTCACCCTGCAACGTAACGTCATGCCCCGGGCGAGGACAGCGACCTTCAACGACATCCAGTTTGTCATATCGCCCATCGAGCTGCAGATACCCTACAAACTCTATCCCGGGAGCGACAAGGACATCGAGGATGCGGTCTACCTCCGGGTGCTGTTCCGGGAGATGCTGGATACCGATCAGTTGCGATCATTCATGGAGAGCCCGTATGTCCGGGGGAAGCCGTATGGAATTGAGGTTTGATCGTGAGAGAAACCGGCAGGAGGGGCTGGCCTTCGTCCGGCGACATGCTCTATGGGCGAGGAAGGTTCCAAACGAGGTCTGGAGCCGCGAACAGGCCGATTTGATGACGCGTTCCTCGCGAACGCCGAAAATTACGCCCTCTCCCGTGCCCAATACCTCGATATGCATCGGGTCCTCGCGAACCGGCGACGCCCCGGAGCGGTGCGCGCGGGGAAGGGTAAGTCCCCAAACCTTTGAGGAGCGGTCCTTGAGCCGCCGGAGATCGCGAAATTTCGACGAATGCCTGAAACGATGAATGTTCCTCGGCATAACCCGGGAAAAGCGTTATCCCGATCGGCGGGTAGTAGAAGTATGGTGCGGGATGCCTACGATGGACAGCACCCTCGGAGCGCCGGCAGAACACCGAGAGCGGGTCAGGGATCCAGAGAGAGGACACTCCTTCGACGCAAATTGGGGCGAGGTCCCAAAACGCACATGAGGTCGCGCCGGCCACAGGCTCGACTGGTAAAAAACAGAATCTATTTCCTGAAGAAGATCCGCTTCGAAAGCAGACAACTTGAGGAGAGATGGTATCAGTGGTAGATTCTTGTCTTCCTTACCCACTACCGATCTGCGATTTTCACCCAGAAATTGCCGCAGCAGCTAATACCCGTCCTCACGGGTAACCTGCTTGATTTCGGTACTGGACGGCTTTGCCAAGAAAAGAGATGCAATAGACCCTGGGATCATCATTCTAGAAGAGAAACTCGCCAGATATTGAGATCTCGGCCAGCGATACATCAGATCGAGATCGGAAAACATATTAATATTGGATCTCCATCCATGCACGGGGAAAGAACATCACCGGAGGCACAAAGGGGGCCGGAGAACGGGGGGCACCTGGAGTAAGAAAGGAGTATGGTATCAAAAAATAATCACGAAATCCGGGATCCTATCTATGCGTTTATTCATATGGACTCGGATGAAAGGGAGATTCTGAACTCCATACCGGTCCAGCGTCTCCGTCATATTCATCAACTTGCATTGACGAATTTGGTCTACCCGGGCGCCACCCACAGGCGGTTCGAGCACTCTCTTGGCGTCATGGAACTGGCAACACGGATCTACAACACTCTGCTGGAGAACGATGACACAAATATTCTGGGTATCCGCGGGGAATATGAGAAGACATACTACCGGCGTGTCCTGAGAATGGCCGCCCTCGTCCATGACATCGGCCATGCACCCTTCTCTCATGCTTCAGAAGATCTCTTTCCTCCGGGCATAAATCACGAGATGATGACGCTTAGACTCATCGAGAGTGAAGAGATGGAAAGACTCTGGGAGAGATTGAAGATCCAGGCGGAGGATGTAGCGAAGCTCGCAGTAGGTCCGGAATACGATAAAAAGGAGATCTTCTCCAATACAGAAACAATACTCTCGGAAATCATTAAAGGTGATACTTTCGGCGCTGACCGGATGGACTATCTTCTACGGGATTCGCATCACACCGGAGTCGCATACGGCAGATTCGATCACTACCGCCTGATAGAGACCCTCCGGGTCCTTCCTAAAACATACGAAGGATCAGAGGAGCCTGCCCTCGGTGTAGAGGGGGGAGGACTTCAATCGGCAGAAGCGCTCCTGCTAGCACGATACTTTATGTTCAGTCAGTTATACTTTCACCCTGTCCGGCGGATCTATGATATACATTTGAAAGAGTACTTACAGGCATGGCTTGAGGGGGGCCGTTTTCCTGTTGACATCGAAGAACATCTTAACCTCACGGATAACGAGGTGATGTCTGCCATATGGAAAGCCAGCAGGGACCCGGATCTCCCCGGCCATGACGCTGCCCAGAGGATCGTGACGCGAACCCACTATCGGGTGCTGTATACGCGAAATCCAAACGACATCTCAAAGAACAGGGAGGCAGGATCGGCGATCTACATGGCCGCATGTGACAGGTTCGGCAAAGAGAATGTGCGCCACGACAAGCCGAAGACATCTGCAGGACAGACAGGGTTCCCCGTCTTCGAGCCGGATGAGCGGATTGTCTCCTCCCTCCTGAAATCCGATACGCTCCGGTACATCCCCGAAGTGGCGGCGGAGGCGGTGTACCTCCACCCTGGATTGCTGGATGATGGAAGGAGATGGCTGCATGAGAATCGCGAAAGTATTATTGAATCCGCATTGGAATCGGAGGATGAACAATGAAACCGACACAGAGAGATGGGTTGCTGTTCGAACTTATAGATGAACTCACGAGGTACGGGAGCTGGTGCGGCGAGACGCATATCCAGAAAGCTGCTTACTTTCTTGAAGAGATGATGGAGATACCCCTCGGATTCTCATACGTCCTGTACAAGCACGGCCCTTTCTCCTTCGATCTATCGGACGAACTGGCATTGATGCGGGCCGATGCCCTTCTGGAGTGGAAGATCCAGCCCGCACCGTATGGGAATTCCCTCAAAACGACGGAAGAGGGCGAGAAACTCAAAGCAAGAGTACCGAAGACGCTGGAGAAATACCACCCTGCAATCTCCTTTGTTTCCCGGAAGTTCGGGAACCAGGGGGTAAAAGACCTCGAGAAGATCTCCACGGCTCTCTACGTGACAAGAG
The DNA here is from genome assembly GCF_002499755.1 of Methanoculleus sp. UBA291. Lineage (NCBI taxonomy): Archaea > Methanobacteriati > Methanobacteriota > Methanomicrobia > Methanomicrobiales > Methanomicrobiaceae > Methanoculleus > Methanoculleus sp. UBA291. The sequence continues at coordinate 167,713 of NZ_DANC01000041.1, forward strand.
AGTTGCAGAACCAGAACTGCGAGGCCAGGGCACGTCGGATCACCGAACTCAAGCCGCATGTTCCCTATAGTGAAGCAAAAGAAGCGGTCCGCTTCGTTGATGAGATGTTTCGGGAAGCAGGGCCGATAATCCGGAGGGGTGGGGGAGAGGACGCCTGATTCTCTTTTCCGCAGGCGTTATCGCAGGTAGAGGGGTTATCATGTACGGCCTGACGATAACGCCGCCGATTCTGTGCACCCCGTGAAAGAGATATCCGGGCGACGCCTCTCCTCGAATCATATGCCTTTTAACCGCAGAGGACCCAAACTCTCGCGAGAACCCGGAGGAAGATGAAAAGATGCGGATAGCTGTCGTCGGCGGGGGCTACGTCGGTCTGGTCACGGGGGCCTGCTTTGCCGAACTCGGGCATATCGTCGATATCGTCGAGATCGATGCAGGAAAAGCGGCGGCGATCAACGCCGGGCGCGCCCCGATCCACGAGCGGGGCCTTGACGCGCTCCTCGCGAAACACGCGGGCGTGCGGCTCCGTGCGGGGACGGATTACGGCCCGGTTGCACTCTCCGACCTCGCGTTCATCTGCGTCGGGACCCCGCCGGCGGCTGATGGAAGCGCCGACCTCTCGATGGTCGCGGCCGCGAGCCGGTCGATCGGGGAGGCGCTCCGCGAAGGGAAGAGCGCACACACCGTCGTCGTGAAGAGCACGGTGCCGCCGGGGACGACGGAGAACCTGGTCGCCCCCACCGTCGGCAACCACTCCCACAGGGCCGATACCGGGTTCGCGATGAATCCGGAGTTCCTCCGGGAGGGGCGTGCGGTTGAGGACTTCCTGCACCCGGACAGGATCGTGATCGGGAGCCGGGACGGCCGCTCCGGGGATACGGTCGCCGCCGCCTACACGGGGGTTTCGGCCCCGGTGGTGCGGTGCGGGCTCACCGCCGCGGAGATGATCAAGTACGCCTCGAACGCCCTCCTCGCGACGAAGATATCGTTTGCAAACGAGGTCGGGAACGTCTGCAAACGCCTCGGGATCGACGTCTACGAGGTGATGCAGGGCGTCGGGATGGACCACCGGGTCTCTCCGCACTTTCTCGACGCCGGAGCCGGGTTCGGGGGAAGCTGCTTCCCGAAGGACGTCGCAGCCCTCGTCAGCCTCGCGGAAGGGCTCGGGGAAGAGCCGGCGCTCCTCCGGTCGGTGCTCGACGTCAACGACCGTCAGCCCCTCCGCATGGTCCGGATGCTCGAAGAGAGGATAGGCGATCTCGCGGGGAAGCGGGTCGCCGTCCTCGGCCTCGCCTTCAAGGACAACACCGACGATATCCGGGAGGCAAGGGCGGTCCCGGTGATCGCAGGGCTCCTCCAGCGGGGGGCGGCGGTCGCCGCCTACGATCCCCTTGCGGCGGCTTCGATGCGGCGGGTCTTTCCCGGGATCGACTACGCCGCCTCGGCCGCGGACGCCCTCCGGGGTGCCGACGCCTGCCTGGTGATGACGGAGTGGCCGGAGTTCTCCACCCTCAACGGGGAGTTCGACCTGATGAACTCCCGGATCGTCATCGAGGGGCGCCGGATCCTCTCCTGCGACGGGAAAGAGGGGATCTGCTGGTGAGCGAGGGTGCGGGAAGATCACCGCAAATCATCCCAAAAATGCCTCGCAATTAAAGATCTACGTTGCTTAGAACATACTTTCGACAAATGAGCGATATCCTGCGCCATATCAGGATGCGGTTTCCTACCAGAACCATCATGCATACTTTTTCTGCCACCCCTTCCGGGTGCTGACCGGGACGCGGACGGGAACTTCATCGGGTGAGGTGCCTGTCCGGCGAAACTATTTCTGTTCATCATACAGAGTGAAATTGAATGAAACGATTTGTGGCCGTCGCGCAAGGGCGTGTCCAGCGAGTCGGGTATCGAGAGCATGTATACAACGAGACGTTCGAACGGAATATCTCGGGATACGTGAAGAATCTCGATACCGGAGAGGTCGAGATCGTTGCAGAGGGGAGCGAAAGCGATCTCCGGGGTCTTATCAACGAGATCAATATCATACGTAGACCCATTGCAGTCAGATCGTTCACCGTCAGATGGGAAGAAGCAACGGGAGAGTATGCCGATTTTGAGATCATCCGGGGAGACATCCAGGAGGAAATATTTGAGAGGGCTGACTCTATTCTCCTGCGGTTCGCCGAAACTATGTACCGGAGCTGACAACCCGGAGTTGAGTCTGGACAAGCAGGACCAGATCGCGAGAGAGACGAAGGAAGAGATTGTCGGGCTCCGGAACGACACCAGAAAACATCTTGATGATGAGTTTGGGGATATCAGAAAGGAACTCGTCTCCATCAAGGATGCGCTTGCCCGGGCAGGCATCCAGGTCTAAGGCACCCTCTCCATCCCGCACCGCTTGCCCCCGGGCCATGAGCGCCGTCGCGCCCAACCCCTCCGCCGAGAAAAGAAGTTTGTTACAAACCGTGCCCGAGGACAGGGGCAGTTGACCCACCATAACCTACAACATCGATCCTGACGGCGATCACCCGCATCATGCAAGCAGATCGAAGGCATGGGCGCATCTGAACTGCCCGAACCAGACCCCAGAGTATACGACCACGAATACGGCGGGCGATGCTCCGGGGACCTGACGAAGCAGCCGGGACCGGAGCGCTACCGGTCCATCACCCTCGAAGACCTGAGGACCGACCGGGACAAGAGAAATTTATGGTAGATTCCATGTGTTTAATAGAATGGGGGATCAGAACAACCCATATTTGCTGTGCGCCTGATTAATTCCCATCACATCATCTATGAGGACGCGCTTGTTTTCGTCATCGATGCGATAGAATGCGGTGTGTGTCATCGATATGTGAAGGCGATACGTATGCTTCTTAGATCCCTTGAGGAGTTTCTTGTTGCATCGCTTAGTTGTCTTTTTCAGAAATTCTCCAAGGCATAAAGAGATGACCTCTTTTACATGTACCAGGTCTTTTTTCGGTATTTGTGATAGGTATTTGAGCGCTTCCTCGCTGAATATCAGTTCATACACCTTTGAAGACCTCTTCGAAGGAGTAAAACTTAGATTTCTTCTCGATTTTATCTAGATCGGCATCCAGTTTTTCAACATCCCAAGTTTCATCGTCGACCATCTGAGAGATTACATCATCGTATGTCATGTTCTCCTTCTTCAGCTTCTTCAGTTTCTTCTGGGTCGCGCGGCTGACACGGATACTCACCATATCAGAATCGTTTGGACTTGCGCTCTGAGTCATAGATAGTGATAATCGCTGCAATGGCATTATGTTTTTCCCGGTGACGATGTAGTCTGCATGATGCACGGCATATACGATCCGGTAGTCCCCTATGCGGGTCCGGTAGAGGTGCTCTTGCCGCCGTTTAACTTGCGGACACCAAACGGCAGGGGCGTTTCGGAGAGGTCTTCTATGTCTGGAGAATGCGTGGAGTGAGATCCCGCGATAGTGCTGCGATACCCTTCTCGACGCCTGCCTTGACACGGATCGCGTAACCGGCCATTACCGCTCGTACCGTTTTCTGAACTCGCCAAACTCCATGGTCGGCTCTTTCTGCCGTTCCGCTACCATGGCAAGGTCGTGAAGGTCTTCCCGGAGTTGTTCGTACTCCCGCAGGGGGAGGAACACCGCGATTCGGTCTCCGTGTTCATCAACGACGTATTGTTCTCCTGTTGCACCCATATGCCCGCAACCCCCCTCATCTCTCTACGGTTGCAGGAACTATCAATCTTCGTCTGCTCCGCCTAGGTGGAGGGGTCTTCATTCGCAGCCGGGAGATGGGCCTTGAGAGGAGAATCATGCGGCCTCGATCTGTTCAGCCGGACGACCAACCCGATGCGTCTCTTCGCCCCGGATCAGATCCCGAACTGGGCGGCGATGTTTGCATTGACTTCTGCCCGGGGATATGAATTACCGTTTTGAGGCCGATGTGAAGATTTTCATCTCGCTCCAGCATGAGGCCGTCAAGAGCGGTAGACCTGTATTCTTCCGCGACCGGGAGAGGAGAGTCCGGTACGGGGCAGGCGTGCTCTCCCTGTACCTCGGCTACAAAGATACGCTCGACTGGTTCGACCGGGTCCTGCTTACCTAGGGCATGATATGGCCCGGGATTCTCTTTTTGAACGACGATATTTTCTGTGACGGGTGTTACCCTCTACCGACCGCTACGTAGATGGCTGAAGACCGCGAGCGGGGAACCGGGAGCCCGTCCTCCCGGAGCCCCTCGATATGGAATTCGATTGCCTCGTGCATCCGCTCTTCCGCTTCCTCACGGGTCGCCCCGGTGGCCACGCACCCCGGGAGGTCCGGGGAGTATGCCGAGTAGTTGCCGTCGGTCTCGCTCACGATGACAAGAAATCGATACATTATTCGTTCCTCCCTTTAAGCCCTGCCTGTTTGAGCACACTGTTCAGCGTTCCCGGCGCAAGTTCGTCCGCCGGATGCCCGGCAATGGTGATCCGATCCGCTTTTGACGGATGCCGATGACCTCCAGGAGCCCCGGCGGCATGTCACGCTACTCCACCCTATCTATGCAGCGAAGCCATATCCTTTATGCCCCCAGTCCACCCCGCTCCAACGCACAAAAGGCGTTTCCATCTGGCTCCCAAAGAGTTCAACGGCAGAAGGCCATTTCGTCATCTGGTACGCCCTGCGTTCGCATTCATCCCACACACCTCTCATTTAGCAAGCCCTTCTCCTCCAGAGCGACATATGGCACACTCTTCCCTTCTCCACCACGACCAACCTCTCTTCCGCGACCCCGAAGTCCTTTGCGTTCACGGATCGTCTCCCGGAACAGCTCTACGACCGAGATCAGGCCTTGCTCTTCCAGCCGACACCGGGAGAACCACCATGGGACCAGATCCGCGAACCGGCATGCCCCGGGGATAGTTATACTAGAGAGGAGGGCACATACCCGATCAGGAATGGATGGAGTCACCTGCGAGGTCGGCGGAGAATGCGCGCGGATCATCGGCGTTCTCCGCGAGAAAAAAGAAGTACCTGGCAGAGACCTATCACGTTGAATCCATCGGCATCTTCGGCTCGTGCCGGCGTGGCGAGGAGCACGAAGGAAGCGACGTGGACATCCTGGTCGAGTTCTCCGAAGTACCGGGGATCTTCGGGTTCCTCAGGCTTGAGCAATATCTCTCCGAACTTCTCGGGCGAAAGGTGGACCTGGTCGAAAAGAGTGCGCTTAAACCCCGTATCGGCCGCCACATTCAGAATGAGGTTGTATACGTGTGAAGACCCCGCGAAGTACCCTTGACTACCTTGACGATATTCTTGACGCCGCAGGCAAGATCGAGATCTTCACCCGGGGCATGTCCTATGAGGAATTTTCCGGGGACGACAAGACAGTCTATGCGGTCACACGAACACTGGAAGTGATCGGTGAGGCGACGAAATGCATTCCACGACAGGTCAGGGAAAGGTATCCCTCGCTTCCCTGGAGCGAAATGGCCGGTATGCGTGATAAGCTGATCCACGCCTATTTCGGGATCAACAGGGCGATCATCTGGAGAACTATCCAGGACGATATCCCTCCGCTCAGGTCTGCGGTGCAGCGCCTCCTCAGCGATCTTGCCGCGGAGGAGATCGGGGACTGAACTTCGGAACCCATTAGCGCCGGGGGCCACTCGTACGGCGGCGTCGGGGTCGGTTGGATGGGAAAGCGCTCTGCAACCCGACAGGCGAGGACCACCCCACCCCCTTAGCGCAGGACAAAACCGGGAACGGTCAGGACCTGAGTAGACACCTTCACCCCGTTGGAACGAGGGGTTCTTGCCCCCTTTACCGTTCCAGCCATCGCAACCTGAACGAAACCGGTGATGGTTCCGGTGGTGAGAGGTCTATGTATGATCAGCACAGATCAGGATTCAATGTCCGCTACGGAAAACATACCCGTATCGGAAGAGATCTATAATCAGATTCTGGCTCTCAGGCGCCCGGGAGAGTGGCTTGACGACACTCTCGCGAGGATGGTGGAAAGCGTTAAATCGTTCACCGCGGGCCTTGCAGCAACGGCGTTGAACTCCTGATACTGACTGCTGGTAATCGTGCCATGAACTCGCAGGAAGGAAACGGCAGCAATCTGCCGCTCGTTCAACCCGAACTCCTGCAGATACTCTCGGGTGATGGGATCTTTGCGCAGGAGGAACGTGAATACAAGCGGTGTGCTGGCGATCTCCGGCGACGGCAGACTCATCGCACTGAGGACATTGATCATTCGCTCGATCCCTGAACCGTAGCGAGTCGCACCTCCGGTGCTCCCGATCCGGCCCTGTGACCCGTAGCGTTCGACGAGTCCGGCTCGGTGGGAGATCTCGGCGGTATTCGGGTTGCGGTGATAGGTGTAGTGCTCCTTTCGGATCGTCTTGACGGTAATGCCTTCGGGGAGGCGGCCGGGAGGAACGTCTTCCCCGTGGTGATGAATGCTCGCCGGGAAAACCCCACGACTGAATACTCAGGGCAAAAGCGTTATCCTGATCGGCGG
>NZ_DANC01000041.1:174395-176306 GCF_002499755.1 Methanoculleus sp. UBA291
TTATCCTGATCGGCGGGTAACAGGAGTATGGTGCGGCATGCTTACGGCTGATAGTATCCTCGGAGCGCTGGCGGAGCACCGGGAACGGATCAGAAGCCACGGCGTTCGGCGGATCGGGCTCTTCGGCTCCTTCGCCCGCGGAGAAGAGCGTGAGGGGAGCGATATCGATATCCTCATCGAATTCGAGGAGGGGGAACGTTCCTTCGATGCGTATATGGATCTCAAATTCTTCCTCGAAGATCTCTTCAGGAGGAGAGTCGATCTCGTCGACCGCGATACCGTCAGGCCTGCTCTCGCGCCGTACATCCTCAGGAGCGTCCGGTATGCCCCGGGAATATAACCTCTACCTCCGCGACATTCTCGAGGCGATCGAGAGGATTGAGCAGTATACAGAGGATATGTGTTACGAAGCGTTCACGGAAAACAATCTCGTACAGGACGGAGTGATCCGGAACCTCATGGTCATCGGCGAGGCCACGAAGCTCATCCCCGAGCCGCTCAAAGGAGAGTATAGTAATATCCCCTGGAGAAAGATTGCAGGAATGCGGGACATCCTGATTCACGCCTATTTCGGGGTTCATAACGAGATCGTATGGGACGCTGTCCGGAACAAGCTCCCGGAACTGCAGGTTGCGGTCAGGCAGATGCTCGATAACGAACCTCTCCGGTAACCCCTCTACAACAGCGCCCTTTTGCCCGCTTCATCCGAACATCCCGGGAGGATACATCATGCATGTCCGGAATACAACGCCCCCTCGACGATTTCGGCGCAAGGAAACCCCGGGATCCACGATCCGGAGCCGGCGCGAGCAGCCGCAGCACCCGGAGTCGCGTCGAGGTTGTCACAAAACGCCTCAACCCTTCAAAGGCCTTCGGTCTTCTCAACCCCACTTTCACCCGTATCCCGCGTGAGTTAACGATGGGGGCGGCATGGACGACCGCCCGGCCGTGAATCGGTACCGGGCAATGCTCCGGGATCGCCTCTTTTCGGGGGATGACGGCCGGGACACCCTTCGGCTGCGCGTTATCCACCCGTCCCTTTCTTCCCCGGAATATCGCCTGAAGCGCTGGATCCCCGGGCGGCCGAAAGAGAACCGCTAATACCGCCGGACATCAAGATCCATAATGAGTAACCATGAACGCGTCCCTGTCCGGCAATACGCTCCCCATCCACCCCGGGGGCAGGCCATGCCGGTGAGGCAGGGGCTGATCCCCAGGAAAAGAAGACTCTCTGTTGGTGACGGAGAGACGTGATGGATGCTGTTCCTCGACTAGTGCCCTTTGTCTCCTAATTCTCTAAGATCATGGGGTAGAGTCTCTTGAGTTTCCTCCTCGCATCGGTTGGGGTAAACTGCCAATTCACACCCGTCTGGACTTGGTTCCGCTTTCGGTTCCAGCTTACCACCTCTTCCCGGAGTGCTTCGATGGTCGGGATTCTTCGTTTCAGGCATGACACCCCCGCAACCGGGGGGGGCACCGCCTTCCGGCTTCACCCGGTGAGTTCAACCTCGCCTGCCGCCGTGGACATCCTTCATCACGGTATCGATCTTTTGGGAAATTTCCGCGCTGTAGTAGGCCTCGCCGCACCGGTCGCAGATGAATGCCGGGACATCCCTGACGACAACGATCTCGTCCCCGACCCGTGCAATGAATTCGGTCTTTCCTTCGCGCAGGGTTCCTTTACAGAACGTGCACCTTTCTGGAATCATTTGTTCTCCCCCCCGTTCGCGTATCGATCCGGTGTTCTTCATCCGGTATGTAGGCGGTGATTACGTCCCGATTCGTCTCGTAGACGAGTTCCCGGGGGGTCTTTTCTCCGATCATCCTGGCAACTCTCCTGGAGAATATGAGGGGGTCGAAGGGGGAAAAAGGCCGACCGTAAGGGGTGTATCGGGAAAAATTGTCATCTGC